>JBFGHG010000064.1:0-9313 GCA_041578395.1 Acidobacteriota bacterium | reverse complement strand
CCTGAAATTTCAGGGTCGCCGAACCGCAGTTGAGCACCAGTACGTTCATGGCCTGCCAGGATACCACCCGGAAAAAAATCAGCCCGGCCCAAAAAAGATCGCGAAGACCTGAACATTTCCCCCCGGGCCGTGTCCACACAATCAAGGCGCAGACGGTTACCGGGCCACGAGCCCCGGCCGGCCGTAGCGCTGCGAGGGTTCGAGTTTTTCGATAGGAGGGATTTCGATGCAAGTTCGCCGGTTCCGACGGGAGTGGGACAACGAGGTCCGCGCCTCGATCCGCTGCCCGCGAGGCCGGCTCAGCGTCCCCTCTGGTGGCACGAGACCCCGCTGACCTCCCAGATGCCACCAACCCGCTCCAGGCCGGGTGCCCCCCCCTCGCGGGACCCATCCCCACCCGGCCCGGAGTCCCCCTTCCGATTTTCAGTCGTGGGAACCCTGCGCCGCCTTCGTCGTGGGTGGGAGCAAGGAGGTGCTATGGGACTGCGACGCGTTCTGCTTGCTTCGATCTGGGTATCAGGGCTGGTGCTGGCGGGCGGGCCGCTGGCGGCGGACTCGACATTGGTGGGGGACCTGCCGCGAGCCGACGAGCGGCCGCTGGAGCGGATCGAGGGCCTGGACAGCATCTACGGCGTCCTCCCCAGCGAGGACGGCACCCGGTTGCGCACCATTTTGACCAAACCCGGGGGACACACCGGCCGCCTGCCGGCGATCCTGTTCGTGCAGTGGCTTTCCTGCGACACCATCGAGCTGCCGGAGAGCGCCCGGGGCGGCTGGTCGCGGATGATGCGAAGGGTGGCCCGGGAGTCGGGCCTGGTGATGATGCGCACCGACAAGCGGGGCGTGGGGGACAGCGAGGGCGGCCCCTGCTCGGAGCTGGACTACCTCACCGAGCTGGCCGACCACCGCGCGGCCTTGCGGCAGCTGCGGGAGTCGGAGTTCGTCGACCCGGAAAGGATCGTGATCTTCGGCGCCAGCATGGGCGGCAACTACGCCCCGCTGGTGGCCCGGGGGGAGGACGTGGCCGGCGTGATCGTGTGGGGCGGCGGGGCCAAGACCTGGTTCGAACGCATGATGGTCTTCGAACGGCACTACCGCGAGCTGACCGACCAGCCCGCCGACAGTCTGGCGGGCGAAATGAAGGAAATCACGGCTTTCCTCCACCACTACCTGGTGCGCGGCCTCTCCCCCCGGCAAATCGCCGCCGAAGACCCGGCGCTGGGCCAAGTGTGGGGCGAGCTGGTGGGCACCAACGGAAATCTGCACTACGGCCGTCCGCTCTCCTTTCACCAGCAGGCCCAGCAGCAGGACTGGGCGGGCGCCTGGAACCGGATCGACGCACCCGCCCTGATCCTGTACGGCGAGTACGACTGGTTCGAAGACGCCGCCGGCCACGAACTGATCGCCCGTATCGTCAACCGCAACCGCCCGGGCACCGCCCGCTTCCGCCTGATCCCCCGCATGGACCACCACTTCTCGGTATTCCCCACTGCTGAGGACGCCGCGCGGGACCGGAACGGAACCGTCGCCGAGGACCCGGTGGTCCGGGAGATCCTGGCGTTTCTTTCGGATCTCGGGTTGTAGGCTGCAAATGGTCAAATCAGCTGGTTGCCGAGAATGGTGCCGGACCCGGCTCCCACTCCCGCTCCGGGCCAGGTCGCGGCCCCGCACAAATACAGCCCCTCGACCGGCGTCCGGTATCGGGACCAGCCGAGAAACGGGCGAAAGAGGAAGTTCTGCGACAGGTGGTGACTGCCGGTGAGGTTGTCGCCACCCACCAGGTTGGGGTTGGCCGCCTCCAGGTCGGTGGGCGCCATGACGTGGCGGGCCAAAACGAGCTGGCCGAGGCCCGGTGCGTATTCCTCCAGTTTGGCCAGGACCCGGTCGGCGAACGGCTCGCGGGCCTGGGACCAGTCGCTCGCCGGGATCGTCCCGGCGGCATCGCCGCGAATCACGGCCGGCACCACCCGCACCTGAATCCACAGAACGTGCTTCCCTTCGGGCGCGCGCGACGGGTCCACCACGGTGGGCTGGCCCACCACCAGCAGGGGGCTGACCGGCAGCAGACCGGAGACGGCCTGCTGGTAGGCCAGGCCCAGGTCCTCCAGGTACGGCGCGACGTGCACGTAGCAGAACTCCCGCGCCTCCCGGGTCCGCCAGGGAGGCAGGTCCGAGAGGGCCAGGTGGATCATCATCGTGCCCGGGCCGTAGCGGTAGTTGCTCACGCGGCGAGCGAAACCAGCGGAGACCTCCTGGCGCACGAGCCGGCCGAACAGCTGGGTGGGCGTGAGGTTGGCGATCACGGCGCGGCGTGCCTCCACCCGCTCGCCGGATTCGAGCACCACCCCGCGCGCCCGGCCCCCCTGGACGATCACCTCACAGACGGGCGACTCCAGCTCCACCTCCCCGCCCAGATTCTCCAGCAGGGACACCATGGCGTCGATCATGGCGCCCGCACCTCCCCTCCCCAGCAGCATGCCCTGCGTCTGCCCCACCATGCACTCCAGGAAGGGAAACAGCGCCCCGCCGGCCATCTCGGGCGGAAAGTCCAGGTGCATCCCCCAGGCCGCGCACAGCGAGTGCACCTGGCGGCTCTCGAAGCGCTCTTCGGCCCACTCACGGGGCGACTGCAGGAGCAGCCGCAACAGGTCCAGGGGCCAGCGGCGGCCGAGCCGGCGGGTGCCGGCCCACAGTTGCCGCGCCAGTCCCCAAGAGGGCATCGGCTGCCCGAGCAGCGGGAAGAGGCTGGGCGCGACCCGTTCGAACTCCTCCACCAGCATCCGCCAGGCCAGCGCATCCCGCCGCGAGCAGCGCTCGATCCCGGCGGCGGTCCGGTCCAGGTCGGTCCAAACGCCCAGCAGGCCCCCACCGGGAAACACCGAGCAGAACGGTGCCTGGGCGCGCAGCAGCTCGAGCCCGTGGCGCGCGAGCCGATCCCCGTAGCGGCGGTAGAAGGGTGACCCGCCGAAGAGGTTGAGGTTGGTGGCGAACAGGTCGTGGCGAAAGCCCGGGAGCGTCACCTCGGCGGTGCGCACGGCGCCTCCAGGCAGCGGGTTCCTCTCCAGCACCCGGACCTTCCAGCCGGCCTCGGCCAGAATCACGGCCGCCGCCAGCCCGTTGTGCCCGGCTCCGATGATCACTGCGTCGCATGCCATCCGCAACGCATTGTCGATGCTGGGCGGCCGCTTTTCAATTCGTTGACCCCTGCCGACCGGTCGGCTACGATTCTCACTGGTCCGGGGGTTCATCCAGCGACTCCCGCCGGCTGGAGAGGTTTTTATTCAATTGAGCAATCGAGGCATCGGCGCACTCCTGGCGGCCCTGCTGCCCGGGATCCTCGCTCCTTCGGTCTACGGCCAGGCGGCCGGCACCCTGGTGTCGGCCCAGGGCACGGTGGAGGTGGCGCAGCCCGACTGGGCGCCGGCGCGGGTGAACCAGGAACTGCAGGCCGGGGCCCAGGTCCGGACCGGGCAGCGCAGCCGCGCCGCCATCCTGCTGGCCGACGAGACGCAGATCAAACTGGGGCCCTCCAGCCAGATGGAGCTGCGGGCCGCCCGGCCGTCCGGCGGACTGCTGGGCCGGCTGAGTCGGGTCGCCACGGGTACCGACCAGAGCATCCTCAACGTCGGCCAGGGCAAGGCCTGGATGAAGTCCAAACGCACCCCGGCCCGGGTCCAGGTGAACACCCCGGCCGTGACGGCCGCCGTGCGGGGCACCGAGTTCGTGCTGGAGGTGGCCGCCGACGGGGAGACGCTGCTGGCAGTGGTGGACGGCGCCATCGACTACAGCAACGACCAGGGGAGCATCCAGGTCAACGCCGGCGAGTTGGGCCGCGCCCGCGTCGGCGAAGCGCCCACCAAGACGATCCTGGTCAATCCAGACGACGCCGTGCAGTGGTCGCTGTACTACTCGGCGGCCGTCAGCGCGCGCGACTATCCGCTGGGGAGCGCCGCAGCCGGCGCCGCGGAGCCGGTCGTACAGGCCGGCAACCTCTACGACGCCGGCCGCCTCGAGGAGGCACTGGAGGCCGCCCGAGGCGTCGCATCGCCGCAGGCCGCCCTGGTTCGAGGGTGGGTGCAACTGGCTTCCAACCGCCTGGGAGAGGCGCTCCAGGAACTGCAACAGGCGGGCGATTCCCCCCGGGCCCGCCTGGGACGTTCCCTGGCGCACCAGCGGCTGGGCGAACTGGGACCCGCCTACGACCTGGTGGCGGACGCCCCCGAATCCCCGCTGCGCCTGCAGCGTGCGTCGATCCTGCTGCAAAGCGGCGAGGTCCAGGAGGCCCAAGAGGCGCTCGCACCCATCGCCGGCCGGGACCCCTACTTCGCCCAGGCACAGTCCTTGCGGGCCACCATCCGACTCGTCCTCAACGACAAGGACGAGGCGCTCGCCCTGGCCCGCGAAGCGGTCGAGGCGGCGCCCCAATCGCCCACCCCCCTGCTGGCCCTGAGCCGCGTCCAGCAGAGCTTCTTTCAGCTCGAAGAGGCCACCCGCTCGGCCCGCCGGGCGCTCGAGCTGGACCCCGGCTTCGTGCAGGCCCGGGTCCAGTACGCCAAACTGCTCTTCGGCGCCGGACGGACCGGGGAGGCGGAGGAGCTGGCGCGGGACGCCCAGGCCCGGGCGCCCGGGGAGGCCGAAGTCCACTCGCTGCTGGGATTCGTCCAGCTGGCGCGCGCCAAGACCGAGGACGCGGTGGCGGCCTTTCAGCGGGCGGTCGAGCTGGACAGCGCCCTGGCCGAGCCGCACCTGGGCCTGGGAATCGCCTACCTGCGGCAGGGCCTGTACGTGGAAGCGGTCGGCGAGATCTTCAGCGCCGCCCTGCTGGACCCGCGCATCTCGCTCTATCAGAGCTACCTGGCCAAGGGTTTCTACGAACTGCGGGAGTTCGAACAGGCCCTGGGGGCGCTGCAGGAGGCCATGGAGCTGGACCCGCGCGACCCCACGCCGCACCTGTACGCCGGGATCTTCCAGAACGACCTGAACCGCCCGGCGCTGGCGGTCCAGCACTTCCAGCAGTCGATCCGCCTGAACGACAACCGCGCCGTCTACCGCTCCCGCACGGTGCTGGATCAGGACCAGGCCACCCGCAACGTTCAGCTGGCCGCGGCCTACAACCGCCTGGGGCTGTCGGAGTGGGCCAACCTGGAGGCGGTCAAATCGACGCTGGCGGATGCCACCAACAGCTCGGCCCACCTGTTTCTGGCCAACACCTTTCTCAACGTGCGGGGCCGTACGGGCGCGGCCGGTTCCGAGTCGCTGGTGGCCCGGCTGCTGCTGCCGGTCAACGCCAACTCCTTCAACGCCTTCAACGACTACACGACCCTGTACGAGCGCCCCCGGATCAACGTGTCCACCGAGGGGAGCTACGGCAGCTTCGACGCGGCCCGCTCCACGGCGGTGCTCAGCGGGGGGACCGGCCGTTTCGCCTTCGGCTCGGCCTTCACCTTCGGCCGGACCGCCGGTTTCCGGCCCGTCAACGGCGATTCGACTTCCTACACCACCGCCAACGTCTTCAAGTTCGCGCTCGATCCGTCCAGCGATCTGCTGGTGACCTACTCCCACGACCAGGCGCGCTTCGGCGACATCAGCCGGGGTGTCGTCACCGACCAGGACGACAACAACGAGGACCGCCGCTTTTTCACCCGTCTGCACCGCGGCGAGGTGGGCTACCACCGCCGCCTGCGCCCCGGCTCGGAAGTGATGGTCTACTTCGCCGGGCGCTTCTTCGAACTGGTGGACGACGACGCCTTGGCCATCCCCGGCGTGAACCTGTTCGGATTCTGCCGGGCGTTCGGCCGTCCCTTCCCTCCCTGCGCGTTTCAGGACCTGCGCCAGAGCCTGAAGGCTCCCGGCTTCACGCTGCAGGCCGCCCACTACCTGAAGCTGGAGGACCTGCAGTTCAAGTACGGCTTCGACTTCTTCGAGGGACGCTCGCGCAACCGCGAGACGCAGCACTACGTCCCCAGCCTGTTCGACCCGTTCTTCATGCCGGGCGACCCCGACGAGCCCGTCGAGCAGACCCCCTTCACCGAACGGCGCACGGTCCGCAACCGCACCGCCTTCCTGCAGACCGACTGGGAGGCCCATCCCCGGCTGACCCTGACCGGGGGATTCACCTACGACTGGGCCAACGACGACAACGCCTTCATCGAGGGGCCGGAGGGTGAGGACGGCACCACCTCGCAGTTCAACCCGCAGGGAGGCGTGCTGTTCACGCCCTGGGACTCGGCGGTGATCCGCTTCGCCGCCAGCCGGACCCTGCAGCCGCTGGTCTCCGGACTGGGCCAGGCCTTCGTGCGGGAGCGGCTGGTCCCCACCCACCTCAACGGTTTCGTGTTCAACCTGAACGAGCCGGAGCTGTCCCGCTCCAACGTCTACGAAGCCGGCTGGGACCAGCGTCTGGGCGGGCGCAGCTTCGTGCGGGCCAGCGCGTTTCTGCGCGACCGCCGCATCCCGGCGGCCCGCTTCGTGGGGAACCGCGAGGAGGAGCTGCTCTTCGACGGCCACTGGTACGGCGGCTCCGGCGTCTGGAACTATTTCTTCGACCGGGGGCTGGCCTTTTCGGCGGGCTACAGCCTCTCGCACGCCGAGGACCTGGCGGCCATCCGGCGGGATCACGAGGTGACCGCCGGCGTCTTCTTCGTCGACTCCAGCGGCTTTTCGGCCAGCCTGAGGGAGAACTACCGGCGCCAGGACGGGGCCACTTTCGGGCGCCGGGGCCTGGGGGGGAGACGAACGGACACGCAGACCAAGATCTTCACCACCGATGCCACCGTGTCCTACGAACTGCCCCGCAAGTTCGGCCTGATCTCGTTCGAAGCCACCAACCTCTTCGACCGCCGCTTCTCGATCCTGGTCGACCCGCTGGCGCTGGACCAGCGCATCCCGCGGCGCCGGCTGGAGGTCACCTTGAGGTTGATCTTCTGAGATGAAGGACAAACTGGCCCCCATCCTCTTCCTCGTCCTGTCGGTCCTGGCGGTGGGGCTCCTTTCGGAGTACACGCCGCTGACCGAGGGCCTCGAGTACTCCCACTACGACTTCCAGATGGCCACGCTGCGGGGCGAGCAGGAGCCGCCCGACGACATCCTGATCGTGGCCATCGACAACGCTTCGCGGCAGGTGCTGCAGGAGGAGGGCTTCGCCTTCCCCTGGCCCCGCGGCATCTACGCCCTGCTGCTCGAAGTCGCCAACGCGGAAGGGTCCCGGGCCGTAGTCTTCGACCTCGTGTTCGACCTGGACAGCGACCCGCAGCAGGACCAGGCGCTGGCGCAGGCCATCGCGGGCAGCCGCGTTCCGGTCGTCCTGGCGGCGAGCCTGGAGCAGGTCGAAGACCCCCGCTTCAGCCTCACCCAGGAACTGCTGCCGTTGGACCTGTTCCTGGACAGCGGCGCCCACTACGGTTTCGCTACGATTCTGCCGGACAGCGATCAGGTGCTGCGGCACGGACCTCTGACCATCAACGGTGAACCCAGCCTCAGCACTCGCACCATCACGCTGCTCACGCAGGAGTCCCTCGAGAGCCTGCAGGACGTTCCAGTGGCGCGCAACCGGGAGGGCGACCCGGAGATCCTGATCGACTACGTGGGTTCGGACCGTGCCGTCCCGACCGTCTCCTTCTGGCAGGTGCTCGACTACGAGAACTCCCTGCCCGAGGGTATCTTCCGCGACAAAGTGCTGGTGGTGGGCCGCTCCGAGTCGGTGCAGGACCTGAGCCCGGGCGCCCGGATCGACATGTTCGCCACGCCTTTCGGGTTTCTGCCCGGTGCGGAGATTCACGCCAACCTCGTCCACCAGTTCCTGCGGGGCCAGTTCATCGGCCGGGCGCCCGACTGGGCAATGCTGCTGATCATGGTGCTGCTGCCGCTGGCAGTCACCACGGTGCTGCTCCTGACCCGGCGCATCCGGCGCCAGATCCTCCTCTCGGCGGCCCTGATGCTGGGCTACATCGGCCTCTGCTGGCTCCTCTTCCTGGGCTGGGAATACTGGCTGCGCGTGATTCAGCCGGTGACCGCGGCCGGCCTCACGCTGGTGACCACCACCTTCTACGAGTACCGCAAATCGGACAAGGAACGCCGGCAGATCCGCCAGGCCCTCAAGGGCTACGTCTCCGGACCCGTGATGGACCAGATCCTGGAGTCGGACCGGGGGCTGGAGTTGGGCGGGGAGCTGGTCACCGCCACCGTGCTGTTTTCGGACATCGAGAAGTTCTCCAAGATCGCCGAGAAGACCACGCCCAAGGAGCTGGCCGAGCTGTTGAACCAGTACTTCACGATGGTGGGCGACGCCATCATGACGCGGCAGGGGATGATCAACAAGTACATCGGCGACGCGGTGATGGCCATCTGGGGAGCGCCGCTGGCCATCGACAACCACGCGGCGCTGGCCTGCGACGCCGCCCTGGCGATGCGTCTCGTGGTGGACCGGATGCCGGAGATCAACACCCGCATCGGGCTGAACACCGGCACCATGGTGGCCGGCAACCTGGGCCACCGCGAACGGATGGAGTACACCGTGATCGGCGACGAGGTGAACCTGGCCTCGCGGCTGGAAGGGGCCAACAAGGCCTACGGCACCAGCGTGATGATCAGCGAGTCGACCGAACAGCAGCTGGACGGCCGGTTCGTGACCCGGCCGGTGGACTGGATCCGGGTGGTGGGCAAGCGGCGGCCGGTCCGGGTCTTCGAGCTGGTGGCGCGGTCGGACGAGCCGCTGCCGGCGGACGAAGCCGCCATGCTGGAGTCGTTCGCCGGGATCGTCGAGGCGTACGAAGAGCGGGACTGGGAGAGGGCGGTGCGGCTGTGCCGGGAGCATCTGGAGCGGTTTGCCCAGGACGGGGTGGTGCGGTTGGCGTATTTGCCGAGGTGTGTGCACTTCCTGGCGGAGCCTCCGGAGGAGGGGTGGGATGGGGTGTTCGAGTTGAAGACGAAATAATTCCCAATCTCAAATCTCAAATCTCGAGTACATTCCCATGTTCAATTTTCAATGTCCAAACGGCCGAATTGAAGCGGGGGCGGGGGTCTCGCTGGTTTGGCTGCTGGTTCTGGGGGTGCTGATGCCCACACTGTCCGCACAACCCTTCGCCCCCTCGTTGTTTCAGGAACTGCAGTGGCGGCTGATCGGGCCGCACCGGGGGGGGCGGACGGTGGGGGCCGCCGGGGTGCCGGGAAAACCCAACGTCTTCTACATCGGGGTGAACAACGGGGGGGTTTGGAAGACGGACGACTACGGCCGCACCTGGGAGCCGATCTTCGACGGGCAGGCGACCGGCTCGATCGGCGCGCTGGCCGTGGCCCCCTCCGATCCCGACGTCCT
>JBFGHG010000063.1:0-9394 GCA_041578395.1 Acidobacteriota bacterium | reverse complement strand
TTCCTCGATCTGGCGTAGTCCGGCCGGTTCGAGGGCCACCCAGTGGGAACGCTGGTCACGGGCCGGCAACGTGCGCAGCCACCCGCGGTTCTCCAGCCGCCGGACGTTTCGGCTGATGGTCGAGGCATCCATCTGCAGGATCTTCTCCAGTTCCCGCGGCCGGACCCGGCCCATGTAGCAGACCAGGCAGAGAATGGTGAGCTGTCCGTTGCGCAGTCCGGCCGGGCGCAAGGCCTCGTCGAAGATGCCCGTGATGACCCGGTTCAGCAGGCGGGTCCTGCCCGCGATGCAGCTTTCCAGCATCTGTCCCGCCCGGTTGCGCTGCTCGTTGTCCGCCATCGTCGACATGATACCGTCTTCTCCCGCCGGGCGGCCTCCCGGTCGGCTGCCGTACGAAGCCTCGGAAAGCGCTTGCTCCCGTCGGAGCTTCATTGTATATACAATATTTGTAAATACAAACAAGGAGGGTTGTCCCATGAAGATCTGGTTGCGTGCGGTGGTGGTGCTGCTGGTACTCGGGGGGCTGGCCGCGGGAGATTTCTCGGAAGCGGAGCGGCAGAGCCTGCTCGGGGAACTGAAGGAGACGCGCGCGCGGCTGCTGGACGAGTTGGAGGGCCTGTCCGAGGAGCAGGCGCGCTATCAGTCGGCCGAAGACCGCTGGGCGGTGATCCACGCCCTGGAGCACATCGTGCTGGCGGAGGAGGCGCTGCAGGGGGTGATCGTGGGGATGCTGGAGGGCGAGCCGGCCCCCAAAACGCCCACGGATGCCTCCGATCAGAAGGTGGCCGAGTTCGTGGTGGACCGGAGCCAGAAGTTCAACGCCCCGGAGCGGGTGCAGCCGACGGGGCGCTACCAGTCGCTGCAGGAGGGGATCGAAGCCTTCGAGGCCGTCCGCAAGCGCAGCATCGAGCTGATCTCCAAGACGGAGCAAGACCTGCGGGCGTACCGGGCCGGCAACCCGGTGCTGGGGACGCTGGACGGCGTGCAGTGGGCCAAGTTTCTCTCGGGGCACTCGGCGCGGCACACGCTTCAGATCCGCGAGATCAAGGCGTCCGACGGCTTTCCGGGGTCGTAAAGTGGCGCGGCCTTCCAGGCCGTGATCCCGGAATCGCGGGCAGGGATGCCCGCGCCACTGGCGCTCGACGCCCGTCGGTGGTATAGCTCTGGGGCCATGTGGAGGATGCTGATCGTGCTGTTGGGGCTGGCCAACGTCGGCTTCGGCCTGGTGTCGCTGCTGGACCCGCCGCGGGTGGCGGCTCTGATGAAGCTGGAGCTGGGAGGGACCGCCGCCTACGGGGAGTTCCGGGCCGTCTACGGGGGTCTGGTCCTGATGCTGGGGGCCGCCATGATCGGAGCCGTGACGCGGCTGGGCCGGCGGGAGTGGCTCTCTCTGCTGGCCCTGCTCTTTGCCGGGCTGGTGGGCGGCCGGCTCGTCAGCCTGGCGCTGGACGGCATGGCGACCTACACCATCGTCGCCGTCCTGCTGGAGGCGGCCAGCGCGGGGATCCTCTATCAGGCCTCCCGCTCCTGAGGCGGGCGGCGCTCAGCGCTGCAATTCCACGACGTCGCTCACCCGCACGTCGCCGTCCAGCAGCGTGGCCACGGCCGAGCGGGCATCGGCTTCGTCCACGCGCAGACGCCCCACCACGCTGGTGATCTGGCGGAGGACCTCCCCGGTGGCCGGGTCGTTCACGGTCCGCACCACCCGCTGCACGGAAAAGACGTCCCCCGGCCGCACGCCCGCGTCGGTCCCCACGTTGAGGATCACCAGCGTGCCTTCCACGTCGGCCACCAGACCGCGGATCTCCCGCTGCACGTCCGGCACGCGCGGCTCGGCGCCGCGGACCTCGCCGGCCAGGTCCTCGACCGCCTTGTGGACCGCCTCTCCCAGGACAGTCTCACGGAAGTCGCTGCTCCCCATGTCGATCTGGGCCGCCCCGAAACCGCCACGGCCGGCCCCGATGCCTCCCAGCAGCAGGCCCGAACGGGAGGATTCACCCTCTCCTTCGAACACCGCCAGGATCTCCCCGGTGTTGACGTCCACCATCCGCGCGTTGACGATGACCGTGGCCTTCCCCTTGGAAGTTCCCACCCGGGCGCCGCCGAAACCGCCCCAGCGCCCCAGGGCGCCTCCCACGTTGCGCTTCTTCTGCTCGGTGCCGAACTGGGTGATGCTGCCCACGATGATGGCGTTGACCCCCAGGACTTTGCCGACCCGGGCGGCGGTGGCGGCGTCGGCGCGCTGGCTGTTGCTGAAGTCCTGCTCGGCCAGCACGGCGTCCAGCCGGTTGCGCTCGATGACGCTGAAGGTGCCGTCGCGCACCAGTTCGTCCACCAGCAGGTCGGAAATCCCCTGACCGATGTCCCAGTTGCCCGACCACCACTGCTGCACGGTCCCGAACTCGAAGTCCAGCACGGCGACGCGCTTGCGCTCGGCGGCCCAGGGGCTGCCAATCAGTAGAGTCGAAAGAATTGCCAAGATCGTCCAGTATTTTTTCATGAGCGTTCTCCCGTGCGCTGCCCGATTCTATCACCCGGCGCCGCGGCGGAAAATGGAAGACGGCTTGCTACTTCACGCGATTTCCGCCATCGTTTTCAATACCGGCCGGGGTTGTCCCACGGCCGGATGGATACGAAACCGGTGGGGGAGGCCACCGTTACGGAAAGGACGAAACACGATGTCTCGAGCCATCATCATGGTTGCAGTCCTGGCGCTGGCCAGCGCGCCTATCGGCCTGGCCCAGCCCCGGGAATGCAACGACACGCCGGTACTCTTCTCCGACGACACCTTCCGGGGCCGCCCACTGCCCTTGCGCGACTCCGTCGAGGACCTGCACCGGATCGGGATGGGGGACGATGCCTCCTCGATCTGCGTGCCCTCCGGCTGGCGAGTCACCCTCTACGAAGACGACGATTACGGGGGCGACGTGCTGAACCTGACGGGCCCCGTGACCATAACCGACCTGAAGCGCCAGCGGCCGGAAGGCCAGGACTGGGGCGACCGAATCAGCTCGGTGCGGGTGGTCCGCGTCCGCACGAGCCGCTACCAGGGCCGCCTGCCCGCCGACTGCGACCGCTATCCGGTCCTGTTCAAGAACGACGGCTTCCGGGGCGGCACGGCGCGGTTGGACCAGTCCAACCCCGACCTGCACCGCGGCGGGATGGGCGACGACGCTTCCTCGCTGTGCGTCCCCGACGGCTGGCGGGTGATCCTGTACGAGGACACCAACTACCGGGGCGACCGGCTGGAGCTGAACGGCCCCGACGCCATCCAGGACCTGAAGCGTGACCGTCCGGACGGGCGCGACTGGGGAGACCGCATCAGCTCGGTCCAGGTCGAACGGACGCGGGGCGGCTTCACCCGGCGGCCCGACGAAAGCGGCGGGCTCTACCGGGACGACCCGAGGGACCCGAGGTACGAAACGCGCGGGAACTGTGACGACTACGTGCTCCTGTTCGAGGAGTACGACTACCGCGGCCGCTACCTGCAGCTGGACCGCGACCTCCCGGACCTGCGCAACCGCGGGCTCGGAGACACGGTTTCCTCGGTCTGCATCCCGGCCGGCTGGAGCGCGACCTTCTACCAGTACCCCGACTACCGCGGCCGATCGTTCACCATCAGCGGGCACGAGCGGATCGCGGACCTGCGGCGGGACCGCAGCCGGAGGGACTACTGGGGGGACCGCATCGGTTCGGTGCAGGTGCGCCGCTCGGGCTACCGCGACGACCGCGTGCCCGTGACCGGGCCCTGCCGCGATTTCCCCGTGCTCTACTCGGACGACGACTACCGGGGCCGCAGCCTGGAGCTGGTCCGCTCGATCCGGGACCTGCACCGCGACGGGTTCGGTGACACCGCCTCGTCGATCTGCGTGCCCGACGGCTGGACCGTCACCCTGTACGAGGACACTGAGTTCCGCGGCGCCTCCGTTCGGCTCGCTCCCGGCCAGTCGATTGCCGACCTGAAACGGGACGGGCTCCGGGGCCAGGACTGGGGAGACCGGGTCAGTTCGGTGGAAGTCCGCCGAGGCCGCAACTGGCGGTAAGCAATCAGAAATACCACTGGAAGGCCGCGAATACGGTGGTCGGCACGGGGCCGTATTCGCTGGCCGGAAGGAGGTTGGCCTCGAACTCGCCGCCGAAGCCGGTCTGGACGGCTACCAGCAGGCTGGTGTTGTCGCTGGTGGACCAGTTCAAGGTCGGGATGTAGAGGGCCGACGGGTCCTGCCAGTTGACCAGGACCGCGTGGCTCAGCGTCCAGAGCGGGTGCAGCTGCCAGCCGACGGCCGCCCCCGCGTAGTACTTGCCGAAGTTCGAAATCTCTCCCCGGCGGACGCGGTCCGTCAGCGCCAGCAGGGGGTAGCCGTCCGCCGAGCCGGCGCCGAAGCCGTTGTAGGCCAGCTCCAGCGTGGCCGACCAGTTGGGCGCCAGCTGGCGGTCGACTCCCAGCGTGGCGCGCCAGAAGGTCCCCCGTCCCAGGCGCCGTTCGAACGGGTCGTTGGAGGACGTGCGGGCCACCTCGCCGCGCAGCGCCGTTCCCCCCGCGTCGGTGGTGACGAACACGCCGGCCACCGTGTCCCCGTGGAACTTTCCGCCCATCAGGCCCAGGTCGAGGCGCCCCAGGCCGAGGCGCAGCAGGGCGCCGGCCGCGCCGTCCTCGCGGGGGGACGGTCCCAGCACCGCCCCCACCAGCTGCAACTCGCTGTAGGCGGAGAGGGCCACCGTCGCCCGCAGCGCGTCCACGCCCGACTTGTAATCCCGGTCGATGCGCTCCGGCGCGAAGGGCGAGAAGAGGTCCAGCGTGGGCCAGAAGTAGGCCACCCCCCAGGTGATCGCCTGGCGTCCCGCCCGGACCCGCACCCGCCCCTGCTCGACTTCGAACGCGAACCGGTCGAGCCGCCCCTCGAGCCGGTAGTCGTCCGACTCGGCGAAGTCCGTCTGCAGCGGCAGGTAGACCGTGCCGGTCCCGGTCGCCACCCCTGCCGCCTGGCGCAGGGGAGGGGAGAGGAAATCCAGCACGGCATGTGCCTCGAAGCCGACCCCCGCCGTCACCTCCTGCTCCCAGGTCAGCCGCAGCGAGACGAATTCGAGGTCGCGGCGTCCCGGGTCGAAGAGCGGCGGCAGTTCCTCCATTCGAAAGAACTGATATCCCCGAATGGAACCGCCGAAGCGAGGCGCCTGGCCCAGGGCCGAAGCCCCCGCCATCACCCAGATCACCGCGGCGATCACGAATTTCTCGAGCATTACGAATGAACCGCCCTCCGGTCGCTCTCCAGCCGCCCGTCGACCAGCCGGATCAAGCGGCCGGCGCGCTCCATCACCCGGGGGTCGTGCGTGGAGAACAGAAACGTCGTCCCGTGCGCCTGGTTGAGCTGCTCCATCAGGCCCAGCAACGCCAGTGCGGTGTCGGTGTCCAGGTTGGCGGTCGGCTCGTCCGCCAGCACCAGCGCCGGACGCCCCACGATGGCGCGCGCCACCGCCACCCGCTGCTGCTGCCCGCCGGACAGCTCGGAGGGCCGGCGGTGCTCCAGACCTTCCAGCCCCACCTCGCGCAGCACCTCGTCGACCCGGCGGCGGCGCTCCGCCGCGTCCATCCCCCGCAACAGCAGGACGAACTCGGCGTTCTCGCGGGCGCTGAGCACCGGCACCAGGTTGAAGGACTGAAAAATGAAGCCGACCTTCTCCAGCCGCAGGCGAGCCCGCTCAGAGCGCGACAGCCGCGTGACCTCCCGGCCGTCCAGCACCACGCTGCCCCGGTCGGGCCGATCCAGCCCCGCGGCCACGTTGAGCAAGGTCGTCTTGCCCGAGCCGGAGGGACCGGCCACGGCGGCGAAGTCTCCCGCCTCCAGCCGCAGGCTCAAGCCGTCCAGCGCGTGGACTTCCTGGTCCCCCTGCCGGTAGATCCGGTACACTTCCTTGAGTTCGAGCACTGGTTGAACAGACATATCTCAAGTCCCTAACAACTGGACGTTTCCCGATCGTGCAGCACGTCGCGCCGGAAGCAGCGCCAGCAGCAGCGTCAGCCCGAACACCAGCAGCATCGACTGCCCGATTCGGCCCCACGAGAGGTAGGAATAGAGGACGGGGTCGATCACCACGCCGGCCGCCGAGACGTCGCTCATGCCGAACCATTCCAGGGGCAAGCCCCGGGCCGCCAGGTACAGGTGCAGCGGATAGCCGACGGCCAGTCCCAACAGGCAGGAGAGCGCCGCGATGTAGGTGGCCTCGGCCATCACCATCAGGAAGCGGCTGGCCGGCGGAAGGCCCAGAGCGTCCAGCAGCGTGAACTCGCGGGCCCGCTCCAGCACCGACATCAGCAGCGTGTTGAGCACCATGAAGGCGATCAGCAGGAACAGGAACAGGTTGAACACGTAGTTGCCCGCGTCGTCCATCACCACGTAGTCGTACAGTTCGGGCAGGGCCTCCTGCCAGCCCAGCACGGCCGGAGCCGGCACCCGGCGCCGTCCTTCCGCCACCAGCCGGCCGGAGTCGGCCTGGTCCTCGAGGATGACGGCCAGCTGGTGGATCTCTCCGTCGAGGCGGTAGAAGGCGTCGGCGGTCTCGAGCGGGACCAGCACCAACGTCTGGTCGTGCTCGTCCAGTCCCGTGTGCAACACCCCCGCCAGGCGGACCAGGCGGGATTCGATCTCGTCGCTGCCCGCCGCCTGTCCCATCAGTACCAGGCGGCCGCCCAGTTCCAGTTCCAGCTTGCGGGCCACCCCGCTGCCGACCACCGCGATGTCTCTCGCGCCCGGCTCGAGGAACTCCCCCTTCACAACCTTGGCGGCGAAATCCGAAGCCTGGCGCTCGGAGGCCGGGTCGACTCCCACGATCCGCACGCCGGTGGAGCCGTCCGCCGAGGAGGCCAACGCGGAGCCGAAAATACGGGGAGCCGTGGCCCGGATCGAAAAGCGGCGGGAGGCGTCCTCGAGCCAGCGGCGGGCGGCCCGGGTCTGGTCCGCCTTCAGGGTCCGCTCCAGTCCGCCCTGCTCCTGATATCCCGGCGCCTGCACCACGGCGTGTCCGGAGCCCATGCGCACCGCGCCGTCGATCATCTGCATGTGGCCGCCGTCGCCCAGCCCCAGCGCCAGCAGCAGCAACGCCAGCCCCAGCCCCACGGTGGAGGTCGTCAGCAGCGTGCGGCGGGTGTTGCGCCACAGGTTGCGCCAGGCGATCCGCAGGACGATCCACATCAGCGTCCCCTCCGTCGTGGGCCGGCCTTCCAGGCCGGGATCCGGAAATCACGGGCAAGGGTGCCCGTGCCACACTAGCCTCTCATACCTGCTGACGGGCCCCCAGCGCCCGGGCCGGGTCCATGCGGGCCGCCCGCATGGCCGGCAGCAGCGCGGCCGCCAGCGCGGCCAGGACCAAACCGGCGGCCGACCAGAAGAGTTGTTCGGGCAGCAGGCGGAAGCGGAGCACCGGGTCGATAAAGGAGTTCTGCACCGAGATCTCCCCCATCCAGCGGCTCAGGTCCAGTCCCTGCGACTCGAGGGGGATCATCAGCAGCCAGGAGAGGACGAGTCCCAGGGCAATGCCCGCCAGCGCCAGAAAGAGGCTCTCGCACAGGATCGTCACCACGATCGCCGAAGGCCGCATGCCCAGCGCCCCCACGGTGCCGATCTCCTGGGTCCTCTCGAAGACCGCCATCAGCATCGTGTTGAGGATACCCAGCGCCGCGAAAAGGCCCACGAATCCGATCAGAAAGCCGTAGGCGCCGTCCAGGATTCGCAGGTAGTCGCTCAGCTGGGGCGAGAGCTCCGCCCAACCGAGCGCCTCCACTCCGGCCGGCAGCCCACCCTCGTTCAGGGCAGCGGCAATTCGCGCCGACTCTTGCACTTCGTCCAGCCGCAGCGCGATCTCGTGAACCCTCTCGGGCGGAAGCGCCAGCAGCTGCTGCAGGTCGGACAGGTGCAGCAGCGCCAGGGAGTTGTCCAAGGGGGTCAGTCCGGTGCGCAGCAGCCCGCGGACGCGGTACAGCTCGTTGCCCAGGCTGCCGTCCGCCGCCTGCGTGACGGCGGCCACCTCCGACCCCAGTTCGGCCCGCAGCTCGCGGGCCAGCCCCTGGCCCAGCCAGATCCCCCCGCCGGCGCCCGGCGCGGGAGGCTCCCCGCTGCGTACGCACTCCAGCAGCCGAGAGACGCCCCCTTCGCGTTCCGGTTCGACGCCGATCAGCTGGGACCCGGCGGAGTGTTCTCCGGTCGACAGCAGTGCGAAACCGTACACGCGCGGAGCAGCCCCCGCCACGCCGGGACGGCGGACCAGCTCGGCGGAGAGCGCGGGATCGATCCCGGACCGGCCTCCCAGCGTGTCGTAGAGGCTGCGGTCGGGCAGGTAGTCCGGGTGATGGAGCTGCACGTGCCCCAGCAGCAGGCTGGTGCCGTTTTCGAGCATCTGGTCGCCCAGCCCCCGCGCCATCGCCAGCATGAAGGCCAGAAACACCAGCGCCGAGGCGACCGCGGAGATGCTGATCAGGCTGCGGCGCGGGTTGCGGAAGAGGTTGCGCCAGCCCAGGCGTACGGCGAGCATGGCTTATCTCCGCAGCTGCGACAGCGAGAAGGTGCGCTCGGGCAGCGGGATGTCGAACTCCAGGTCGTGGTAGATCATCTGCGTGTACTCGTCCTGGTCGTCGGCCGGGACCAGCAGCAGCCGGGTCGGCACGGTGCGGCCGCCGATCTTCCGGACGTCGTGGAAAGTCATGGTACGGCGCAGCCGGCCGTCCTCGCCGAAGTAGAGCGCCTGGATGGGCAGCAGGCTCTCCTGCTCGATCTCGTAGACGATTTTGCCCCACACCACCGGGGCGTCGGGCAGGGGCGTGAGCGTGAACTCCCAGATCGAGCGGCTTTCGCGCTCCCCGTCGTAGGTCGTCACGATGTCGTAGTCGTGGATCAGCCGGCTCTCCTTGACCAGGTCGTCGTTGGTGAAGTGCGACCCCATCCAGGAACTGGCCATCATGGAGCTGGGGACGCGGATGGTGCGGTCGATCTTGGGCAGGTAGTTCCAGATGTCCGATTCGACCTTCAGCGTGGCCGTCCCCGCTTCTTTCTTGGGCTTGGTGATCCGCACCAGGGCCTTGTCCGTCCCTTCCGACCAGATCTCCATCGCCAGCGTCCGCTGCCAGCGGGAGGTGGCGACGGTCATCTCGACATTGGCGTGCGACGAATCCCCCCGCAGCAGCCGGTCGGCCCGGTCGATGATTTCCTTGGGGTCTACCGCGCCCTGAGGGGCCAGCGCCGCAAGGGGAAACACCAGCGCCAGCAGGATCAGTTCCGCACAGATCAACATCCGCATCTTCGCTCCGACCTCTCCGACGATGGTAGTACGCCCCCGACGCCCCCGCATTCTCCCTCCGTAATCGTAATCGTTATCGAAGATTTCCACAGCTTTTCCCACACCC
>JBFGHG010000062.1:0-9424 GCA_041578395.1 Acidobacteriota bacterium | reverse complement strand
GATCCCCTTGGAGATGATCGTGCTGCGCGTGTTGCGCCCGATGTGGATCATCTTGGTGCCGGTGTCCGCCTGTTGTCGATTGGCGGTGAGCGCGACGGAGTAGAACTCGCCAATGGAGTCGTCGCCCAGGAGGATGCAGCTCGGGTACTTCCACGTGATCGCCGAGCCCGTCTCCACCTGGGTCCAGGAGATGCGGCTGCGCTTCCCGAGGCACTTGCCCCGCTTGGTCACGAAGTTGTAGATGCCGCCGCGGCCCTCGGCGTCGCCCGGGTACCAGTTCTGGATCGTGGAGTACTTGATGGTGGCGTCGTCCAGCGCCACCAGCTCGACGACCGCCGCGTGCAGTTGGTTCTCGTCGCGCATGGGGGCGGTGCAGCCCTCCAGGTAGCTGACGGTGCTCCCCTCTTCGGCCACGATCAAGGTGCGCTCGAACTGGCCCGTGTTGGCGGCATTGATGCGGAAGTAGGTGGACAGCTCCATGGGGCAGCGCACGCCCTTGGGGATGTAGCAGAACGACCCGTCCGAGAAGACCGCCGAGTTGAGCGTGGCGAAGAAGTTGTCCGTGTAGGGGACCACGCTCCCCAGGTACTTGCGCACCAGGTCGGGGTGCTCGCGGACCGCCTCACTGAAGGAGCAGAAGATGATTCCCAGCTCCCCCAGCTTCTCCTTGAAGGTGGTGGCCACCGAGACGCTGTCGAAGACGGCGTCGACCGCCACGCCCGCCAGCATCTCCTGCTCTCTGAGCGGGATGCCCAGCTTCTCGTACGTCTCGAGCAGTTCGGGATCCACCTCGTCCAGACTCTTGGGCCCGTCCTCGCGCCGCTTGGGGGCCGAGTAGTAGACGATGTTCTGGTAGTCGATGGGCGGGTAGTGAATGAAGCCCCAGCGCGGCTCTTCCATTGTGAGCCAGTGCCGGTAGGCCTTCAGCCGCCACTCGAGCATGAACTCCGGCTCTTCCTTCTTGGCGGAAATGGTCCGGACGATGTCTTCGTTCAAGCCGGGCGGAATGGAGTCGGTCTCCACGTCGGTGTAGAAACCGTACTTGTATTCCTGGTCCGCCAGCTCCTGCAGTTGTTCGGTTTCGGTCGCCATTCTCTCTCCTCGTTACGAAAGCCTCGCGTCCTTCAGGCCGGCCGGGCGCCGTCGATGTGCACCAGCCGGTCCCCCAGGGGCGCGGTCATCTCCGCCAGTGTGATGCTCTCCAGCGAGTCCATCACGCGCTGGTTGATCTTGGCCCAGTTCTTGCGAACCCGGCAGGTCGGCTCCTGCCGGCAATCCCCAGGGTGGTCGATGCATTCGGTCAGCGCCACGGGCCCTTCCATGGCCGCGATCACCTGCCCGATGGAACTCTTCTCCGGGCGCTCGGCCAGGGCGTACCCTCCCTTGGCGCCGCGGTGAGAAACCAGCACTCCCTCGCGCGCCAGGGTCTTCAAGACCTTGCTGACCATGGGCAGGGGCACCCGCGTCTCCTCCGACAGCTCCCGGGCGCTGAACACCAGCATCTCCGGAGTGGACGCCAGCGAAGTCAACAACAAAATGCCGTAATCGGTTTCCTTGCTCAGCCGAATCATGGTCCCCTGTCCGCAAATAGTACTAAACTAGTCCTGATTGGAAGTATGCCGGGGCCGGGGCCGCCTTGTCAAGTTGGAGGGCGAGGAAAAATCAGGGAGCGACGGGAGTTTCCAGCGGCGCGTAATAGCCGGTCCGGGTGCGGACCACCACCCCGGGGCGGGCCCGCACTTCGATCCTCCGCCACTTGCCGTCCTTGCCGGTGTTGGTGGGGATGTAGGAGAGGTAGTACTGGTTCTTCAGCTCGTCGGCCACCTCGGCGTAGACTTCGGTCAGGCTGCTGAAGGCCTCCGCTTCCAGCACCCGCCCCCCGGTCAGCGAGGCGATCCGCTCCAGCGAGCGCCGGGCGCTCAAAATGTAGCCGTCCTTCAGCTCACGGGGAACGAGCCGCCCGCGGCGAGTGTACTCCATCCGCAGCCGCACGGCGTTGGCCCAGTACTCGTCGAGCTTGGACGCCACGTAGACCAGGGCCTCGGAGCGCACGGCCAACTCGACGGCCTCCTCCATGCCGACGCGGCTGCCGTAGTCGATGCCGTCCGTCAGCAGGATTACCGCGCTCTTGCCTTCCACGTCACGCAACAGGTCGTCGAAGGTGACGTACAGCGCGTCGTTCAGGACGGTCGAGCCTTTGGCGTAGATGCTCTCCAGGGCCAGCTCGATGTTGCCCAGGTCGTTGGTCCACTGCAGGATCAGGCGCGGGTCGCTGTTGAAAGTGATGATGGCGACGCGGTCTTCCGGTCCCAGGCTGCCGGCGAAGTGCAAAGCGGCACGCCGGATCGAGGCCTGGGAATGGCGGGTGCTGCCGCTGGAGTCGACCAGCAGCACCACCGACACGGGGACGTTCTCCTGCACGAAGTTGACGATCTCCTGCGGCACGCCGTCCTCGTAGACCTGGAAGTCTTCGCGGGTGAGACCCTTGTAGAAGCCTCCGCCGGGGGAGCGGGCCGTCACCGACAGGAACACCTGGCTGACGTCGACTCCGATCTTGAACCCCCCGGGGTCCTCGACCGGCTGCGGTTGCTGCGGGGGCTCCTGGAAACCGAGCAGCAGCAGGGACAGAGGAATGAGCAGCAGTCTCTTCAAAAGCATTTTCCCACCGAGGGTTTTATTATACAGCCCGTGCCCCTCGAGCCGTCCAAGCCACCCCCCATTCCTCGTTCTTCATGGTCCGTTCTCCAGGGTGTCCTGGGCCTGATCAGCTTCCTCCCCCTCTGGCTGGCCGCGCCCTACCGTCCCGGCGTCACGACCTTTCTGCTGGCCTGCATTCCGGCCTTCGGCTTCTGGGGCGCCGCCTGGGTCTGGGCGCGGCGCGGACGGCTGACCCTGCCGGCGCTGCTGGTGCTGGGGCTGCTGCTGCGGCTCGGGTTCGCCGTCCAACCGCCCAGCCTGAGCGAAGACGCCTGGCGCTACCTGTGGGACGGGCACGCGGCGGCACGCGGGATCAGCCCCTATGCCTTCGCGCCCGAGCAGCTCGACCG
Source organism: Acidobacteriota bacterium (assembly GCA_041578395.1). Lineage (GTDB taxonomy): Bacteria > Acidobacteriota > UBA6911 > RPQK01 > JANQFM01 > JBFGHG01. The sequence continues at coordinate 6,377 of JBFGHG010000062.1, read as the reverse complement.
GCTGCAGGCCGAACATCCGCGGATCTACTCGGCGATGGCCCACCGGGAGCGCACCTCGATCTACCCGCCCCTGGCCCAGCTCTTCTTCTTCGGCGCGGCGGCGGCCGGCTCCCTGACGGCCTGGAAGCTGCTGCTGCTGGCCGCCGAAGTGCTGCTGGTCGTCCTGCTGGTGGCCGGCCTGCGCGTGGCGACGCCGAACCTGGCGCTGTGGCTGCTGCACCCGCTGGTGGTGCTCGAGTTCTACTCGTCGGGCCACCTCGACCTGCTGGCCTTGGTGTTTCTGGCGGCGGCGCTGGTGGCCGTCCGCCGCGGCCGCGGCCTGGGAGCCGGACTGCTGCTGGCGGGCGGAATCCTGGTCAAGCTGTTCCCCCTGTTCGTCGCCCCGCTCGTGGTGGCGGGGCTCCCTGCGGGGAGGAAGCGCCGGGCGGGAGCCGCGGCCTGCGGGGCAGCGCTGGCGCTGGGCTTCGGCGGAGGCTTCCTGCTGCTGGGCGGGGCCGGAGAATACCTGCAGATCGTCGCCACTTACCACGACAGCTGGCTCTTCAACTCGCTGCTGTTTCACCTGCTGCCCAACCGCGAGCTGGGAGGGCGGCTGCTGACGGCGGGCTTTCTGCTCTTCGCCGCAGCCGTGGCGCTGGGCCACCGGGCGGGGGAGCACGACGACCTGTGGCTGCGCTGCTACTTCGTGCTGATGGCCTGGTGTTTGCTCACCCCCACGCTGCACCCCTGGTACCTGAGCTGGCCCCTGCTGGCCGCCCCGGTGCTGGGAACCCGCTGCCGCAGCGTCCTGTACCTGTCGGCGGCCGCTCCGCTCAGCTACCTCTCCTACGCGCTGGAGCAGCCCGGTGCGCGGCCCTGGTTGCTCTGGGCGCAGTTCGGGCCGGCCCTGTGGCTCTTCTACCGCGATCTGCGGGCGTATTATGATGGCCGCGATGAGAGCCCGCCGCCGCTACCTGAAAATCACCCTCGACGGTGAGGTGGTGGAGGGGCGCGCCGACTCCCCCTTCTTTTCCAGCCGGCGGCGCATCGCCTTCCGGGACCTGCTGGAGGTGCTGCGCGAAGGGGCGCGCCACCCCAAAGCCGCCGCCCTCTGGATGCGCGTCAAGAACAACTCCTTGAGCTGGAACCAGATCGAGGAGGTCCACTCGCTGCTGGAGAAGTGGACGGACGCCGGCAAGCAGACACTGGTGTGGCTGGAGCAGGCGGGCAACCGCGACTACTACCTGGCCTGCGGCTTCGGCCGGATCCTGCTTCCGCCCGTCTCCACCCTCGAGCTGACCGGGCTGCGCCTGGAGCTGCTCTTCTTCGGCGAACTGCTGCGCTGGGCCGGCGTCCAGCCCCACCTGCTGCAGATGGGGAAGTACAAGTCGGCCGGCGAGATCTTCACCCGCGAGGGCTTCTCCGCCCCCAGCCGCGAAAACCTGGACTCGATCCTGGGAGATTTCCAGGAGCGGCTGGTGGCCCGCATCGCCCGCCAGCGTCGGGTCGAACCGGAACGGGTGCGGGAGTGGATCGACCAGGGGCCCTACACCGGCCGGCGGGCGCTCGAGAAGGGGCTGGTGGACGGGCTGGCCTACGAGGACGAGGTCGAGGAGGAACTGGGCGGCGGAGACGATCCGCTGCGCCCCATCGCGCCGCGCAAGGTCTCCAGGCGGGAGGGCTGGCTGCGCCGCCGGCTCACCCCCTTTCGCCCGCAACTCGCCTACCTGGTCCTGGAGGGACTGATCAAGCCCGGCAAGTCGGGGCGGCTGCCGGGGAGGGGCGCGGCCGGCGCCGACACGATCCGGGCGGCTCTGGAGCGCGCCCGCAAGGCCAAGCGGGTGGCGGCGGTGGTGCTGCGCGTTGACAGCCCCGGGGGGTCGGCGCCCGCCTCGGACCTGATCTGGCGCGAGGTGCTGCTGACGGACCGGGAAAAACCGGTGATCGTCTCGATGGGAAGCGAAGCGGCCAGCGGCGGCTACTACGTCGCCATGGGCGCCCGCTACGTCTATGCCATGCCCGGCACGCTGACCGGGTCGATCGGGGCGCTCACGGGAAAGTTCGAGGTGCGCGAGCTGGCCCGCACGCTGCACCTGCACACCGACGCGGTCGAAAAGGGCGCCCACTCCGGCTACGGGTCGCCCTTTCGCGGTTTCGACGACGAGGAGAAGGAGCGGCTGCGGGAGATGGGCGAACAGGTGTACAGCGACTTCCGGGAGCGGGTGGCCCAGGGGCGCAAGCTCGACCCCGAAGAAGTGCTGCAGCTGGCCGAAGGGCGGGTCTGGACCGGCAGCCAGGCCGCCCGGCGCGGGCTGGTCGACGAGCTGGGCGGAATCGAGGAGGCGCTGGGGCGGGCCCGCCGCGAAGCCGGAATCGCCGAGGGGCGCAAGGTGCGCGTGGTCTCGTACCGGGAGCGCCGGAGCCTGCGCGACCTCTTCTCGCTCCCCTTCGTGGAGGCCGCCCGGGCCCAGCTGCTGGACTGGCTCAAATGGAGGATCGGCTGATCATGGCCAATGACGAACTGACTCATCTGGACGACGAGGGGCGCGCCGTGATGGTCGACGTGAGCGGCAAGCCGGTCAGCCGGCGCCGGGCGGTCGCCCAAGGCCGGGTGCGCCTGGCCGCCCGCACGGTCGGCATCGTGAAGTCGGCCGGCCTGCCCAAGGGGAACCCCTTCGAAGTGGCCCGCCTGGCCGGAATCCAGGCCGCCAAGGAGACCAGCCGCCTGATCCCGCTGTGCCACGGCCTGCACCTGGATCACGCCGACGTGCGGATCACTCTCCAGGAGGACGGCTTTCACCTCCGGGGCGAAGTGGCCTGCCGGCGCGCCACCGGAGTCGAGATGGAGGCCCTGACCGCCGTCAGCGTCGCCGCCCTCACCCTTTACGACATGTGCAAAGCCGTGGACGGACGGATCGAGATCGGGCCGATCCGGCTGGTGGAGAAGTCGAAGGGGGATTGAGTCCAGCTAACGGCACTCCAGCAGCATCACCTCGACTTCCGCTCCGGCCGAAATCTCCTCCACCTCCGCGGGGAACAGCAGCAGAGCGTTACAGGGCGCGAAGGCCACCAGGTCGGCCGACCCCCGGGTCTCGATGGGAGCCGCCTCCAGCCCCTCCGGTGTTTCCCGTGTCAAAGCCGGCATGAAGAACAGCCGTCCCGTCTTGTGGCGGATGGTCTCGGCCAGGCGCGCCCTGCGCCGCGGCAGCGGCAGCCGCTGCAGTCCCATCCACTTGCGCAGGGCGGGCCGGGCGAAGACCTCGAAGGTGACGAAGGAAGAAACCGGGTTGCCGGGCAGGCCGAACACCATCTGCTCGCCCCGGCGGCCCACGATCAGCGGCTTTCCCGGCTTGATGGCGGCTTTGTGGAAGAAGATCTCGATCCCCTGCTCCCCCAGCACGCGGTGGACGTAGTCGAACTCCCCCATCGAGACGCCTCCCGAGAGGATCAGCAGGTCGCGCCCCTCCAGCCCGGCCCGGATCGTCTCCCGGATCGGTCCCGGGTCGTCCCCCACGGTGGGGAGGATCTCGGCTTGCAGGCCGGCCAGCCGGCACTGGGCCGCGAGCATGTGGGCGTTGGAGTTGCGGATCTGCCCCGGCCGGGGCGCCCGCTCGATGCCGACCAGCTCGTCGCCGGTGGAGACGATGGCGGCCCGCAGCCGCCGATAGGCCGCGACCTCGGTAACTCCGAAAGTGGCCAGCACTCCGATCTCCGCCGCGCCCAGCCGCCGCCCCGCTTCCAGGACCTGCCGACCGGTGCGGACTTCGCTGCCCTGCGGGGCGACGTTCTCCCCGGCGGCCACGGGGTCGAGGATTTCCACCCAATCCCCCTGCCGCCGGGTCTTCTCTACCATCTGCACCGCGTCGGCCCCGTCGGGGACCGCGGCCCCGGTCATGATCTGCCAGGCCTGGCCCGCTTCGCAGTGTTGCCCCGGAGGTTGTCCGGCCGCCACGACTCCCGCCACGGCGAGGCGGCCCACCCCGCCCTCGAGGTCGGCCGTGCGCAGCGCGTAGCCGTCCATGAACGACTTGCGGAAGGGGGGCAGGTCCATGTCGGCGTGCACCGCTTCGGCCAGGACCAGCCCCAGCGCGCGGGCCAGGGGAACCGCCTCCGGCCGAGGCTCCGGCGTCTGCGAGAGAAGTTTTTTCAGTGCTTCTTCGTAACTCAACATGAGTTGGCAACGTCTGGTCTGTGAGCGGGCACCGCGCCTCCTCACGGCGTGGACTGCAACCGGCCGGAGCTTCATTGACCTTTTGCTCGACAGCGAGCGTAGTTAAAATGCGAACAATGAACAAGAAGAGGGGTTGGAGCAAGAAAAAGAAACGGCTGGTGATCGGCGGCGCCATCGTGGCGCTGCTGGTCGTGATCGCCGGCGCCTCCGCCGCCCTGCGGCCGGACCCGGCCGTGGAGGTGCAGACGGCGAAGGTGGAGAAGGTCGCCCAGCTGGTGGCCAAGGTCAACGCCTCGGGCGAGATCAAGCCCAAGGAGTTCGTCGAGCTGCAGGCCGAGATCGTGGGCGTGATCACCGAGCTGTACGTCCAGGAGGGAGACTTCGTGCAGAAGGGCGACCTGCTGGTGCGCATCGACCCCACGCAGAGCCAGGCGGACGCCCGCAGCCAGCAGGCCGTACTGCAGGGCGCCCAGCTGGACGCCTCCAATCAGAAGGCTCAAATCTCCTTGCAGCAGACGAACGTGCAGCGGGAGCGGGCCAACGTGCGCGCCGCCCAGGCGGAGGTCAAGCGATTCCGCCAGGCAGCGCAGCTGGCCGCCAACAACTTCCGGCGCTCCCAGGAATTGTTCGAGCAGGAACTGGTGTCCCGCGACCAGTACGAAGCGGCACGCAACGAGAGGGTCGCCGGCGAGGCGGGGCTGGCCACGGCGGAAGCCCGGCTGGAGCAAGCCGAAGCGGCGCTGGCGGTGTCCGAGGTGGTATTGGAGCAGGCGGAAAACTCTCACCAGAGCGCCCTGCGGCGGGTGGAGCAGTTCCGCGCGCAGCTGGACCGGGCCGAGGACTCGCTGGCCAAGACCACCATTCGTTCCCCGCTGACCGGAGTCATCACGGCGCTGAACGTGGAAGTCGGCGAGCGGGCCGTCCCGGGCACCCTCAACAACCCCGCGGCCACCATCATGGTGATCGCCGACCTGTCGGTGATCGAGGCGGAGGTGGAGGTGGACGAGACGGACATCGTGCGCGTCCAGCTGGGCCAGCAGGCGGAGGTGCTGGTGGACGCGCTGCCCGATCAGCCGCTGGCCGGCACCGTGACCGAGATCGGCAACTCCGCCATCGTGAAATCCGGCTCCACCCAGGAGGCCAAGGACTTCAAGGTGGCGGTGCGTCTGGAGGACCCGCCCCAGAGCCTTCGGCCCGGCTTGAGCTGCACCGCGGACATCACCACGGCGACGCGCCAGGACGTGCCCACCATTCCGATTCAGGCGCTGGTGGTGCGCGAATACGCCGTCGATCCGGAGGGGCATCTGATCCGGGAAGACCCGGAACGGGAGACGGCCGAGGAGGACGAGGACGCCCCCAAGCCGGAGCGCAAGGACTTCGAAGGGGTCTTCGTGGTGAAGGAAGGCAAGGCCGAGTTCGTGGCGGTGAAGACCGGCATTTCCGGGGACACCGAGCTGGAAGTGGTATCGGGCGTGGGAGCGGGGGCGGAGATCGTCTCGGGCAGCTACAAGGCCCTGCGGGAGCTGAAGGACGGCGACCGGGTGGAGGTGGCCAAAGAGGACAGGAGCAGCTAGTGGCGGAAGCGATGATTCGCACCGAGGACCTCTGGAAGACCTACGTGATGGGCTCCGAGGAGATCCACGCGCTGCACGGCGTCAGTTTCGAGATCGAGCGCAACGAATACGTGGCGATCATGGGGCCGTCCGGCTCGGGCAAGTCGACCCTGATGAACCTGATCGGCTGCCTGGACACCCCTTCGCGGGGCGCCTACTACCTGAACGGCAAGCTGGTCAGCGACATGGAAGACGACGAGCTGGCCTACATCCGCAACCAGGAGATCGGCTTCGTCTTTCAGACCTTCAACCTGCTGGCGCGCGCCACCGCTTTGCAGAACGTGGAGTTGCCGCTGGTTTACGCGGGCGTGTCGGCCGCCCAGCGGCGCGAGCGGGCGCGGCGGACGCTGGAGATGGTGGAACTGGGTGACCGCGTCGAGCATCGCCCCAACGAGCTGTCCGGCGGTGAGCGCCAGAGGGTCGCCGTCGCCCGGGCATTGGTCAACGACCCGGCCATCGTGCTCGCCGACGAGCCCACCGGCAACCTCGATTCGCGCACCTCGTACGAGATCATGAGCCTGTTCGTCGAGCTGCACGAGGCCGGCCAGACCATCATCCTCGTCACCCACGAGGACGACATCGCCGGCTACGCACACCGCGTCGTCCGCGTCCTC
>JBFGHG010000061.1:0-9442 GCA_041578395.1 Acidobacteriota bacterium | reverse complement strand
GGCTGCGGGAGTGCTGGTCGCGGCGTTGCTGCTGTTGCCGGTCCTGCAAGCCGAACGTCCCGGCGCGGACCAGCTCGACAGCGCCCTCTCTTCCCGCCTCCAGGACCGGGCGGTGCGCCAGGCGTGGGACCGGCTGGCCCGGGCGCAGCGCGGCGAGAAAGCCCGCCTGGCCGCCCGGTTCCTCGAGCAGTGGCCGGACAGCCCGGTGGCGGCGCTGGCTCACTTCCAGCTGGCCGTCGAGGCCTTCGACAGCGGCCGGTACCCGGTCTTCACCCGCCACGCGGAGGCTTCCCTGGCGTCTTTTCCCGCGGTGGAGGCGCTGTCGCCCGATCAGGCCCTGCGCCGCTTTCAACTGCTGTCGCAGCTCTCGTTCTACTACGCGGAGTCGGGCCGGGCGGACCAGGCCCGGATCCACGGTGGCCGTCTTCTCGAAGACCTTTCCGGCCACCCGCAGCCGGCGCTGTTGAGCCGTCTGCAGTGGGAGCAGCACCGTTCCCAGTTGCGGGCATCGGCCCACTACGCCCTGGGGCGGGCTGCTCTCTCCCAATTGGTGGCCGATCCACGGACGCCAGCACTCGCCGAGCAGCTGGCCGTGGCGGAGCGCGAACTGAGCCGGGCGCTCGAGCTGAGCCCCGCGGACGGCTACGCCGCCTTCTACCTCGCCACCAGCCTCGAGTTGCTCGGCGAGGCCGGCCGGGCGCTCGAGGCGTACGCCCGGGCCGCCCTGCTCCCCGGACCGGCCGCTGCACCCGCGCGCGGCAAGGTGAATCAGCGGGCAGCGGACCCGCCGGCCGCCCTCGAGCAGGCCCGCGCCGCGCTGGAGCGGGACCTGCAGGAGCGGCCGCGCGCCCTGCTGCTGGGAGCGGACACGGGCCCGCATCCGGTCTTCTGGTGGGATGGCGTGCCGGAGCCGCTGGCGGAGGGTGCCGTGCAGGCGCCCTTCCGCAACATCGCGCGCGCCGACTACGCGGGCCCGGAAGCTTGCCACGACTGCCATCGGGACAAGTACGACGCCTGGAAAAAGCACTCGCACAGCCGCATGAACGCCTGGGCCACGCCGGACAACGTGGCGGGAGACTTCTCCGGGACGGCCCGGATTCGGTATCAGGGCGGCGAAGCCTCCTTCGCCCGCTCCCGCGGCGGCTACGTGATGAGGCTGGTGCGCGGCAAGATCCGGCGCGGCTACCGGGTCACCCGCACGCTCGGCTCCCGCTTCTTCCAATACTACGTCGGCCGCCAGATCGAGGGCCCGGAGCCGCGGGAGGACCCGGTCTGGAACGAAGACCACGTCCTGCCGTTCGGCTACTGGATCGCCGAACGGCAGTGGGTGCCCGTAGTGCACATCAACGAAGAGGTCCCGGACGAGCAGCGCCAGGACCTGTTCGCCTCCCCCAGCCGCGTCCGCTACGACCGCTCCTGCTCCCCCTGCCACACGACGCGCCCCTTCGGCGACTGGCTGCTGACCACCGACGGGCGGCTGCGCGCCGGGGCCTTCCGGCCGCGCGACTTCTCCTTCGACGCCCGGGGCTACCTCGAGCGGTTCCACCCGCAGCTGCTGCCGGAAGGGGCGCGTCCGGCCGACTTCAGCCTGGCCGAGGTGCGGGCGCTGCTGTCGGAGAAACTGGACGAGCTGCCGGCCGCCGATTACGCGGTGGTGCTGGGCGTCAGCTGCGAGGCGTGCCACAACGGAGCCCTCGAGCACGTACGGCAGAGTGAACAGCGCGTCACCCGCCAGCCGCCGCTGTTCTTTCCGGGGGGGCCGGAGGTCCTGATCGAAGCGGGCCAGGAGGAATCACCGCGGATCTGGGGGCGGTCGGCGGAGAACCTGAACTGGATCTGCTCCCGCTGCCACTCGGGCGGCCGTCCCCGCTTCGCGGCCGGCATCGACACCTGGAACTCCACCGAGTACAGCGACGCGGAGCGCGGGGCCTGCTACAGCGGCCGGACTCCCGAGGGATTCGGGCCGCTCACCTGCACGGTCTGCCACGACCCTCACCACACCATCGGCCCGCAGTGGTCGCGCCCGCCGGCGGTCGACGACGCCAAGTGCCTCTCCTGCCACCCGGCACTGGCCGGCGCCGAGCAGCGCTTCGAACACACGCGCCATCCGGCCGGTTCGGAAGGTGACCGCTGCCTGGAGTGCCACATGCCGCGCCTGAACGAGGGCCTGGAGCGGGCGGTGCGGACCCACCGCATCTTCAATCCGACCGACGCCTCGATGATCGAGGCCAACCAGCCCAACGCCTGCAACCTCTGCCACGTCGATCGGAGCCTGGCGTGGACGCTCCAGTATCTGGAGCAGTGGTACGGGAAGTCGTACGAGGGGACCGAGGCCTCACCCGAGCAGCGAAGCCGTCCGGCCACCCTCGTCTGGCTCGAGAGCGAGCACGAGCCGACCCGCCTGGTGGCGGCCGAAGCCCTGGCCCGGGCCGAGGCCCGCTGGGCGCTCCCGCAGCTGGTGAAGATGCTGGACGACCCCTACCTGATCAACCGCCAGTTCACCCAGAAGCGCCTGGAGGAGATGCTGGGCATCTCGCTGACCGAGCGGTTCGGCTACCGCTTCTACCAGAGCCGCAAGGAGCGCCGCGGCCCCCTGCGCGTGCTCCGCAAATCGCCCGAAACGATCGGGGTCACAGCTATCGAGTATCGAAACGGTCAAGCTGGAGCGAAAAACGATAATCGATAGCGTTGACCCCGTTACGCCGACCCCTTTACCCCGTTACCGGGTCCACGCCAGCCAGCGCTGGAACAGTCCCTTGACCGTGGGCGTCAGCCGGGTGCGGTTGTAGGCGTCGCCCGTCTGGCGGATGGCTTCGGCCTGCGTGGGATACGGATGGATCACTCCGGCGATCCCCCCCAGCCCCAGCCCCGCCGCCATGGCCACCGAGACCTCGCTGATCAGGTCGCCGGCGTGGCTGGCTACGATGGTGGCGCCCACGATTTCGTCCTTTCCCTTCTTGACGTGGATCTTGACGAACCCCTCCGTCTCGCCGTCGGCGATGGCCCGGTCGACGTCCTTGAAGTCCCGCCGAAAGGTGTCCACCTCGATCCCCTTCTCGCGGGCGTCCTTCTCGTACATCCCCACGTGCGCCACCTCCGGCTCGGTGAAGGTGGCCCAGGGTATCGTGAGCGCGGACACCTTCTTGCGGCCCATGAAGAGCGCGTTCTGGATCACGATCCGCGCCATGAAGTCGGCCGTGTGGGTGAACTGGTACGGGGAGCAGATGTCGCCGGCGGCGTAGATCTTCGAGTTGGTCGTCTGCAGGTGGTCGTTGACCTGCACGCCCTTCTTCGGGTCGTACTTCACGCCCACCTCGTCCAGCCCCAGCCCGTCGACGTTGGGCTTGCGCCCCGCGCCCACCAGGACCTCGTCGACAGCGATCTCCTGCGCGCCCGCCTCGGTCTCCACGTGCAGCACCTTCTCCGGCCCCCGCTGCTCGACCCGCTGGATCCGCGCCGACAGCACCAGCTTCACGCCGTCCCGCTCCAGCGCCGCCTGCACGATGTCGGCGGCCTCCCGGTCCTCGCGGGGCATGATCTGGGGCAGGATCTCCAGCAGCCAGACCTCCGACCCGAACCGGCGAAAGCTCTGCGCCAGCTCGCAGCCGATCGGGCCCGCACCGATCACCGCCAGCCGGCGCGGCAGTTCGGTCAGGGAAAAGACCGTCTCGTTGGTGAGGTACCCGGCTTCCTCGAGGCCCTCGATGGGGGGCGCCGTGGCCCGGGCGCCGGTGGCGATCACCGCCCGCTTGTAGCGCAGCGTCTGCCCGGCGACCTCCACCGTGCCGCTGCCGGTGAAGCGGCCCCCCCCCAGGTAGACGTCCACCCCCAGGCCCTGGAAACGGGCCGCCGAATCGTGGTGGCTGATCCCGGCCCGCAGCCGGCGCATCCGCTCCATCACCTTGCCGAAGTCGACGGTCACGCCGTCGGGCACCGAGACCCCGTAGCGCTCCGCCTCCAGCACCCGGGTGTGCGCCTTGGCCGCGCTGATCAGGCACTTGGAGGGGACGCAGCCGACGTTGAGGCAGTCGCCCCCCAGCAGGTGCCGCTCGATCAGCGCCACCTTGGCCCCCAGGCCGGCCGAACCGGCGGCCGTCACCAGACCGGCCGTGCCCCCGCCGATCACGACCAGGTTGTAGCGGCCGTCGGGCGTGGGGTTGTTCCAGTCGAGAGGGTGGACCTGCGACACCAGCTCGCGGTTGTACTCGTCGGCGGGCGGTACGGGGAAATCGTTGGTCTGCCGGTTCATGAGACCCCTCCCTCCTCGAGCGGCACGCGCTTTTCGAGCGCCCGGCGGGCGATCTTGGTCACGTACAGCGTGACGACGATCGTCGCCACCAGGCCCACCACCAGCAGCGCCCACTCCGCGGGGGTCCGCTCGCCCCGCGACGCTCCCAGGTTGGCCAGGTCGCCGGCCAACGAACCCAGGTAGACGTACATCACGGTGCCCGGCATCATGCCGAAAAACGAGGCCAGCACGTAGTCCCGCAGGGTGACGCGCGTGATTCCGTAGGCGTAGTTGAGGAGGTTGTAGGGGAAGATGGGGCTGAGCCGGGTCAAGCCCACGATCTTCCAGCCCTCGTCGGCCACGGCCTTGTCGATGGCCGAGAACTTCTCGTTCCCTTCGATCTTTTTGGCCACCCAGTCACGCGCGACGTAGCGCCCGATCAGGAAAGCCGCGGTGGCCGCCAGGGTAGCGGAGAAGATCACCACGACCGAGCCCTTGACCACGCCGAACAGGACCCCGGCCCCCAGGGTGAGGAGCGCTCCCGGCAGCAGAAAGACGGCCGCCAGCACGTAGACGCCGGCAAAGGCGACGGGCGCCCAGGGCCCCAGGCCTCGAATCCACTCCAGCGCCTGGCGCAGGTACTCCTGCACGTTGAAGTAGCGCGCCAGCGCCAGGACCGCCACGACCGCGGCCGCGATCAGCACGAGCTTGAGCCTGGAACCTCCGCTGCTATCGGTTGCTTCCGACATGAATCACTCTCTTTCCGACAGCCTCCGCTCGATGGACAACGAAAACCCGCATCACCGTCGCCTCGAGGACCCGGGCGGCGCTCACCCGCCCCCGGCCAGCCGCTCCAGGACCTTGGCCAGTCCCTGCGTCCCCTCCTTTCCCTGCCCCGCGCTCTGGGCCGACAGGAACAGCTGCTGAATCAGGGCCGTGGCCGGCAGCGGCGTCTCCGAGCGGGCGGCCGTCTCGGCCACCAGCCGCAGGTCCTTTGCAATGAGGTCGATCATGAACCCGGGAGCGAAGTCCCGCTGCACGATTTTGGGGCCCAGGTTGGAGAGCTGCCAGCTGCCCGCCGCACCGCCCTCCACCGCCCGGATCATCACCTCCGGGTCCAGGCCGTTGCGCGCCGCCAGCAGCAGCGCCTCGCACACTCCCAGCAGCGAAGCGGACACCAGGATCTGGTTACACAGCTTGGTCAGCTGGCCGCTGCCCACCGGGCCGCAGTAGGTGATCGACTTCCCCATCCGCTCGAGCACGGGCCGGACCGAATCGAACACCTCGCGCTCGCCGCCCACCATGATGGCCAGGGTGGCGTTGCGCGCGCCGGTGTCGCCCCCCGAGACCGGCGCGTCCAGCAGCGAGCACTCCTTTTCCGCCAGCCGCCGGGCCAGCTGCTGCTCGACGCTGGGCGAGATGGTGCTCATGTCGATCACCACCGAGTGTGGGCGGATGCCTTCCAGGACTCCCTCCGGGCCCGCCACCACCGCCTCCACGTCCGGCGAGTCGGATACCATGGTGACGACGACCTCCGATTCGGCCGCCACGAGGGCGGGCGAATCCGCCACCCGGGCGCCGCGCGAAGCCAGTTCGTCGGCGCGGGAGCGCGTGCGGTTGTACACGCACAACGGGTGTCCCGCCGCGAGCAGATGGCCGGCCATGGGCCGCCCCATGATGCCGAGCCCGATGAATCCGATACGTTTCATGAGCGTATACCTGTTGAGCCGCGCGGTTTGAGGCTGGTTCGGGCGGCGTAATACAATTCAGCTGGGAGAACGCATATGAAACCCTGGGTGATCGTCATCGTCGTACTGATCCTCGTCCTGGTGCTGGCAGCCGCGGCCGGGGCGATCCTGGTCTGGTCGCTGAGCGATTCGGTCTCGGTGTCGGGGAACACCGTCCTGAACCTCACGCTCGGGAGTCCGATTCCCGAAGCCGAGTCGGAGAACCCGTTCGACCTCCTCTTCGAGACCGACCGGGTGACGCTGTACGACTACTGGCAACTCCTCGATTATGCGGCCACCGATTCGAGGGTCAAGGCCATTTCCCTGGAAATCGAACCCATGCAGCTGAACTTGGCGCAGATCGAGGAACTCCGGGAGGGCTTGGCGCGCTTTCGCGAAGCCGGCAAGCCGGTGCACGCCTTCCTGGCCCTGGACATGGTGGGGGAATCGGAGCTGTATTTGGCGACGGCGGCCGACTCGATCACCGTCAATCCGGACACGGGGTTTCTGGTCAACGGGCTGATGGCCGAGCTGACCTTCTTCAAGCGGGCCATGGACAAGCTGGAAATCAAGCCCCAGTTCATCCAGTTCAAGGAGTTCAAGAGCGCCGAGACCTACGACCGTGAATCGATGAGCCCCGCCATCCGCGAGATGTTCCGCTCGATCCTCACCGACCTGGAAGGCCGGGTGGTCGAGCGGATTGCTTCGGACCGGTCGATCGAGGGAGAGAAGGTCCGCGCCCGGATGGCGGACGGGATGTTCAACGCCGACGACGCCCTGGAGACCGGCCTGATCGACGCGGTCGGCTACCGGGAAGACGTCCGGGCCCGTCTGGAGGAGGCGGCCGGTTCCGGCTTCCAGCTGCTGGCGGCGGCCAAGTACCACCGCGCCAACCAGGGCAGCCTCGGCGCCAGTTCGGAGCACCGCGTGGCGCTGATCACCGGCGAGGGACTGATCACCTCGGGCCGCAGCGACGCCTTCTCGGAGGTGCTGGGGGGCAGTTCGCTGGCCGAGGACCTGCGGGAGGTCCGCAAGAACGACAACTTCGACGCGGTGCTGCTGCGGGTGGACAGCCCCGGCGGCTCCGCGGTCGGCTCGGACATGGTCTGGAACGAGGTCCGGCTGCTGCGCGAGGCGGGCAAGCCGGTGGTGGTTTCCATGTCGGGCGTGGCCGGCTCCGGCGGGTATTACATCGCCATGGGAGCGAACCGGATCGTCAGCTACCCGTCCACGATCACCGGCTCGATCGGCGTGATCTTCGGCAAGTTCGACCTGGAAGGGTTCATGAACTGGCTGGGAGTCACCGTCGACCGCGTGAAACTCGAGCCCAACGCCGACGTGCTCTCCCCATTCACCACGCTGGACGAGTACCAGGTGGCCCAGGTCACCCACTGGATGCAGACCATCTACGACCGCTTCGTGTCCAAGGCGGCCGAGGGGCGCGGACTGAGTTTCGAGGTCCTGGAGGCCCGGGCGCGCGGACGCATCTACACCGGGCGGCAGGCCAAGGAAATCGAGCTGGTGGACGACCTGGGCGGGTACAACGCCGCCGTGCGCAACCTGCGCGAGGTGCTGGAGCTGCCCGAGGACGCGGCGATTCAGCTGACGCGCTACCCGAGGCCCAAGACCTTCTGGGAGGTCCTCTCCGAGACCTCCGTGCAGTCCAGCCAGGTGCGCTCGCCCCTCGAGCAGTGGGTCCGCCAGGAGTGGTCCCACTGGAGCCAGGCGATGCCGAGGCTGCTGATGCCCGAGGCGCGGATCTACTAGTGGCACGGGCAGGTTGAACATTGAACATTGAAAATTGAGATTTACTCGAGATTTGAGATTTGAGATGTGAGACTTGCCGGCGCGCCCCGATACCAGCGGGCCAGCCGCACCGGATCCACGCCGGCCAGATACCCCCCCACCATGGCCCAGTTCACCAGCGTGGTCCGCACCACTCCCAGGCGCTCCCACCGCCGGGCGGAGGTGACCGCCGACTGCGCCGCCAGCCGGATCTTCCCCTGCCGGCGCAGCTTCCGAACCAGCGCGAAGTCTTCCATGATCGGCAGGTCGGGAAACCCGCCGGCCTCCAGGAATACCTCGCGGGTGAGGAAGATCGCCTGATCTCCGTAAGGAGTCTGCAGGTAGCGGGAGCGCCAGTTGGCCACGGCTTCGATCACGCGCAGGCCCCAGCCGCTTCCCCCGATCTCGAGCCGGAAGGCGCCCGCCGCGGTGCCCGGCCTCGCCAGCACCTCGCGCACGCTCGTCCCGAAGCCGTCCGGGAGCCGGGTGTCGGCGTGCAGGAAGAGGAAAACCTCGCCGGCTGAGCGGCGCGCTCCCTCGTTCAGCTGGCGGGCCCGCCCCCCCGTGGAGACGATCACCCGGGCGCCCAGGCCGCGGGCGACCTCGACCGTCCGGTCGACGCTCCCGCCGTCCGCCACGATCAGCTCGAGCCCGGGCTCTTCGGCCAGCCGCTCGAGGACCGCGCCCAGGCCCTCCTCTTCGTTGAGCGTCGGAATCACGACGGAGATGCAGCCGCTCACTCTTCGTTGAGGGTCCAGTCGTAGTCGGAGTACGTCACCCCGAACTCACCGCTCTCCAGCGCCCGCCGCTGCTCGGCGCTCAGGTGAGGCCAGGCGTACTCGAGCACGGCCCGGACCGCCGGGTCCTGATCCGGAAAACGGTCCGTGCGGCCGTACTTGCCGACGAAATCCGACCCGAACCACTCGAAGATCCTGGAGAGCCGCAGCCGGGGCCGGCGCGAAGAGCCGTCCACCGAGAAGTTTTCCGGGCGGGCCAGGAACCGCCGTGTCTGATCCGTCAGCTGCTCCTCCAGCCGCGCTCCGGTGTAGGGTTCGTTTCGGAGCGGCGGGCAGCTGCGCGCCGCGCACACCAGAGCCACGTGTATCCGCGGCTCGTCGAACTGCTTGCGCAGGATCTGGTGCTCGATGTGATCCAGGGTCAGCTTTTCGCCCTTGACGGCGAAGCGAAGCTCGTCCCAGACCCCGTCGATCTGCCGGATGCTGTTCTTCGGATACACCAGTGAGGAGAAAAAGCCGCTCTTGATCGGGTAGTGGTCGATGATCGCCTTCAACGTGAAGGCGTTGTAGGCGTTGATCCAGAAGGCGATCTTCTCGGCCTCGCTCCAGCGCTGAACCCGCGCGTCCGGGACTCCCGCGAGCCCTTCCAGGTACTGATCCAGCGTCGAGCGGTCGTTCTTCAAACCGGCGTAGTCGACCAGTCCCTTGCCGTCGACGTACCGGCCCAGCACCTCGGCGTACCCGGAGTGGTCCCACCCGCTGCTGCCGCCGCGGGCGGCGACCGTCAGACCCGCGACGAACCCGATCACCGCCACGATCCCCAGGATCCGGTTCCATCGCCATCCCGACACCTTCACTCCCCCTCCAGTTTCATCTTGCCGGCGATCCGCCGGCGGGCGTCGTCCGAGAGCCGGTCCTCGTCGGTCACGATGAGGTCCGACACCCTCGAAAGCGCCCGGTTGACG
>JBFGHG010000060.1:0-9533 GCA_041578395.1 Acidobacteriota bacterium | reverse complement strand
CTGGAAGCCGCCCGCCGAATGCTCCTCTTCGGCGGCGGCGCAAAGTGACTGAAAACGCGCGGACTAACGGTTGGTGACGGCGACTGTCAACTACGATCCGGCCCGAAGCCGCGATCCGGCCAGCTGTTCCGACATCCGGTCCAGCTCCGTCAGCAGCGCCTCCACGATCTCCGGGCGGGCAGCCGCCAGATCCTCACTCTCGCCAGGGTCCGACTCCAGGTCGTACAGCTCGACTTGCAGCGCGCGGCTCTTGCCCAGCAGGTTGCGACGGGCCCGGTGCAGCTTCCAGCGGCCGCGCCGGATGGCCTGGGGAATCTCCCGCCAGTAGTAGAGCACCGGCCGTTGCCGAAAACGGGACGTCTCCCCGCCGTCCGCCAGCAGGGGCAGCAGGTCGACTCCGTCGATGGGACGGTCTCGAGGGAGCCGGGCGCCGGCCAGACTCACAATGGTGGTGAACAGGTCGAAGCCCATCACCGGCTCTTCGACCCGCCGCCCCCCCTCCACGCGGTCCGGGTAGCGGATCAGCAGCGGCACCCGCATCCCCCCTTCCCAGGTGGAGCCCTTCTTGCCCCGCAGGCCGCCGTTGCTGGCCCGGCGCCAGGAGCCGTTGTCGCTGGTGAAGAAGATCGCCGTACGGTCTTCGATCCCCGCCTGGCGCAGCGCCCTCAGCAGCTCCCCCACGCTCCAGTCCAGCTCCTGGATGACGTCACCGTAGATGCCGTCGCGCGAGGTCCCTTTCCAGTCGGCGCCGGCGTCGATTGGGTAGTGGGGCATGGAGTGCGGCATGTAGAGGAAGAAGCGCTCCTCGGCGTGGCTGCGGATGAACTCCACGGCGCGCTCGGTGTAGCGGCGCGTGAGCAGAGCCGACGACGGGATGTCGCCCCGCACGACCTCGTTGCCTTCGAGATAGCGCAACGGCTTCATGTCGTTGCTGTAAGGCATCCCGAAGTACTCGTCGAAGCCCTGCTGCAGGGGCAGGTAGGGCTTGCGGCTGCCCAGGTGCCACTTCCCGACGATCCCCGTCCGGTAGCCCTGCCGGCGCAGCAACTCGGCCAGGGTCAGCTCCCGGGGAGGCAAGCCTTTGGCGGCCCGGGGGGTGAACACGCGCGTTACCCCGGTGCGAATCGGATAGCGTCCCGTGAGCAGGGCCGCCCGCGACGGACTGCAGACGGGCGAGGCGGAGTAGGCCTGGGTGAAGCGCACGCCTTCGCGGGCCAGCCGGTCCAGGTGCGGCGTCTCCACGTTGCGGGCGCCGTAGCTCCCGAGGTCGCCGTACCCCAGGTCGTCGGCCACGATCAGGACGACATTGGGGGTCTCGGCAGCAGCCGGAACCGTCGGCGACAGAATGGTGCCGAACAATCCCAGGATCGAACAAATCCGAGCGCGCATCGGTCATTAAGTAACTACAGATGGAGAGCCGGCGCAACCGGCTTCGTCCGTGAAGCGGTCCCGCGTCACGTCCGCGCTGCCGGAGCGTTCTGGTCCCACCCTGATTGGAAACTCCGCTGGTAACCTGCCGCGAAATTGTTTACGCTCCCACCGGTATCATGCCCGCTCGAAAGCCACCCGCCGAATCGATCAGAGAAGCGGACGAGGAGTGCGAAATCTGCAGCGCCATACTCCACTCCGAAGCCCGCAGGCCCACACCGCCGCCGCCATCGCGCCTCAGGCTGCAGCAACTCCCTCTCCGCCCTAGTGCCTCGAGGACTGTATCCCAGCGACTTTCTCCGACCACGAAGTGGAATCTCCTGAACCTGCTCCTGCAATCTGACGTGGAGGCTCCCCCCCAAGAATGATCCCAAAGTTCCTCGGATTCTTTTTTGTCTTAGCCGTAAGCTTCCTTCTCTGTTACCGTCTCAGCCTCAGCAGAAAACGATACCCTTCTTTGCGCCACTATCTTTTTTCGGGAAACTCTTTGCGTCATTCCGTGTTCAGCAATATCGGAATGACCTTCGGACTGGGCACGTTCCTGGCCTGGGGCCTCTCCCTGGGGGCTTTGGCCGGCTGGGCAACCATAATCCCGATGATTGTCGCAATGCCCATGGGTGTTTGCCTTTCCCGTTACTTCCTGTTACACCACAGATTCAAGTCATACTTTCTGGCGCCACGCGAGAAACGCCTCCGCTCCAATCTCGATTTGATTTGCGAGACATGCGGGAAGCCGCTTTTCAGCGTGGCAGCGGCCCTCGCCCTGCTGGGCCTCGGTTCTTACCTTGCGCTGGAGTTGAGCCTCTTACGAATCTTCTTCCAGTATCTCTTCCCGGAAGCGCCAATAAATTTCGTGTTCAGCGCCATCATGCTTCTGATATGCGTAATGTACACGGTTTTGGGCGGCTACAAGGGGGTGTTCCATACGGACTTCTTCCAGGTAATCGTTATTGGCGTTTTCATATCCGTACTGTTTGCGCTGTGGATCGACTCCCTTTTCAGCAACCCTTCCCGGGTTTCCTCAGCTTTCTCGCCCTTCGCTTTCTACTCTGGAAACCCTCAACCTCTATCATTCATACTGGATCCGATCACGTCTCTTTCCAAACTTTTCGAGACACTGGCAAAGGGAGTCGCCTTGGTAGTGCTCGTCATTTCCTGGGTTTTGGGATCTCCCGACTATTGGATTCGAACCGTTGGAACCCTGCGGGAAAGCTTCGCCATCAAAATCCCATCATTCCTGCGACCTTCCAGGCGAAGGCAGAGGCCGGCCCTGCGCTCGGCCGAGGACACCATCAGGCGGTCCTTCTCTTGGTCCTGGTACAGCGCACCGCTGGTGGGTTGCGTCCCAATTCTGCTGGGGTGGCTCTTGCCACGGCAAACCCCGGAAAACCGAGCCGACGCGGTCGAGCATTGAGAATAAGCTTGAGTGGAGGCGGAAACGCTTCCTACGGTGCCTCGAAGTATCGCAGCCGTCCTGGCTCGTAGCTGGAGTCTTGCGGGTGCACGCAGTGGAGACTGGTCATCGGGCCTGCACGCCGCTGCCTCCTGATGTACCTGTTTTCCGGATGAACCAGAATATGGGTAGAATTGCTCCCAGCCCATTCCCGAGGGCAGACTGGAGGTGCGCAACGGCCCGAACAGCGATCCCCGACACCTGGAAGGACCGAAAAGAAGGCCCGTTGCGGGAGCCGCTGCGACTGTTCGGAATCAACTTCTGCGCCACCCACGTCCTGCCCCACTACCTTCAGCAATCCTTCCGCTTCGACGACGTGGGCACCTTCCGCCGGGCCAACCGCTACGGCCTCGAAACCGGCTCCTGACCTCGCGCCATGACCAACGACGTCGTCGATCTGCTCCGCGCTCTCGAATTCGCCGCCCGCAAACACCGCGACCAGCGCCGCAAGGGCCTGGCCGCCGAGCCCTACGTCAACCACCTGGCGGAGGTCACCCGGATGCTGGCGGAAGCCACCGGCGGAGGGGACCCCGTCCTGCTGATCGGGGGCCTGCTGCACGACACCATTGAGGACACGGCCACCACGCCGGAGGAACTGGAGCGGGAGTTCGGCCACGAAGTCGCCGACCTCGTGGTGGAAGTCACCGACGACAAGACTCTCCCCAAGAAGGAACGCAAGCGCCTGCAGATCGAGCGGGCCCGGGAAGCGTCGACGCGCGCCAAGCTGCTGAAGCTGGCCGACAAGACCGCCAACGTGAGGTCCATCGTCCACAGCCCCCCCCGAGGCTGGGACCGGGACCGCAAACTCGCCTACCTCCGCTGGGCCGAAGGCGTCATCGCCCACTGCCGAGGAGTCAACGCCCAGCTGGAATCCACCTTCGACGAAGCCGTCACCGCCGCCAGAAAAGCCCTGACCTGACCCCGCCTCGCGGCCGTTTGATCATTGAAGATTGAAGATTGATGCTTTGACAGTTCGAGATTTACTTCGTCCCCCCATTCATCGAAGGCCGGTTGTGCAACTTCACCGGATTCGTGCTCTTCCGCAACCTCATGTTCACCATCTCGACGGCGAACGAAAACGCCATCGCGAAGTACACGTAGTTCTTCAGGTGGAAGCTGTGCACCACCTCCGGGTCCCAGCCTTCGATGACCAGCAGCGAGCCGATCAGGATCAGGAAGGAGAGCGCCAGCACCTTCATCGTGGGGTGTTTGTCGACGAAACGGGAGACGGCGCCCGCGAAGACCAGCATGACGACGGCGGCCACCAGGATGGCCGGAATCATCACGAAGAGCTTGCCCGAGATCCCCACGGCCGTGATCACCGAGTCGAGCGAAAAGACCGCGTCGATCAACACGATCTGCGCCAGCACCGCCGCCAGCGTGGCGGCCTTGCGGATCGCACCCTTGTCGTGTTCGGCCGCCTCCATCTTCTCGTGGATCTCGTAGGTGCTCTTGCCGATCAGGAACAACCCGCCGCCCAGCAGAATCAAATCCCGCCCCGAGAACCCATGCCCGACCAGCGTGAACAGCGGACGGGTGAGGCCGATGACCCAGTTGATCGCCAGCAGCAGCACGAGGCGGGAGAGCACCGCCAGGCCGATCCCCAGCTGCCGGGCCATCGCCTGCTGTTTCTTCGGCAGCTTGGCCGCAAGGATGGAGATGAAGATGATGTTGTCGATGCCCAGGACGATCTCGAGGACCGTCAATGTCGCCAGGGCCGCCAGGTTTTCTGCGGTGAACAGTTCCATCGGCTCCTCCCGAAATCCAGGGTCAGGAGCTTAGCGGAGCCCGCGGCGGGGGGCAAGGTGTGGCGCGGGCATCCTGCCCGTGATCCGGAGGGAGAATCACGGCCTGGAAGGCCGCGCCACCACCTCACTGCGTGAAGAAGTCGAAGATGTTGCCCAGCATGCTGCTGTCGGCCTGAAAGATCTCGGTGTAGCGGCAGCGGCTGCAGGTCACCGTCGTGTAGCGTTTGTTCTGGACGTCGAAGATCTTGGAGAGAATGCCCCCGGTGGCCCGGAACTGCCCCGTCTCGTAGTCGTGGTTGCCGCACTTCGCGCAGCGGTAGCTTCCCATGCTTGCCTCCTCGATCGACACTACGAGGAGGCCCCGCCCGCTATTCGATTCAGAGATCGCGGCGGCCCGACAGGGCACGCGACAGCGTGACCTCGTCGGCGTACTCGAGTTCGCTGCCCACGGGGACGCCGAAGGCGATCCTCGACACCTGGATCTCCAGCGGCTTGATCAGCTTGGACAGGTACAGAGCAGTCGCTTCGCCCTCGATGGTGGGGTTGGTGGCCACGATGACCTCCTCGACGCCGTCCGGCTCGAGCCGCTCGAGGAGGTTGGCCAGCTTCAGGTCCTCGGGGCCGATTCCGTTGATGGGGGAAATCGTGCCGTGCAGGACGTGGTAGGTGCCCCGGAACTCGCCCGTCTTTTCGATCGACAGGACGTTGAAGGGCTCCTCCACGACGCAGATCTGTTTGCGGTTGCGCCCCGGGTCCCGGCAGACGTTGCACGGATCGCCCCCGCCGATGTTGTTGCAGCGGGAGCAGAAGACCAGCCGCTCCTTCAGGTCCACGATGGCCGCGGCCAGATCCCGGCACTGCTCCTCGGGACCACGGATCAGGTGAAAAGCGATGCGCTGCGCCGACTTGCGTCCGATGCCCGGAAGCTTCTTCAGTGCGTCGATGACCTGCTGCACGGGGTCGATGGTGTCGCTCATCACGGTCCTTTCAGCCCAGCAGGCCGCCGGCCAGCCCGCCCAGCCTGCTCTTGGCCGCCTCGTCCGCCTGGCGAGACGCGTCGTTGAAGGCGGTCATGATCATCTCCTGCAGGATCTCCACGTCCTCGGGGTCGACCGCCTCCGGGTCGATCGTCACCGACTGGACGGTCTTGGCGCCGTCCATGACGACGGTCACCACGCCCCCCCCGCTCGAGGCCTCGAAACGCATTTCCAGCAGCTCGGCCTCCATCTGCTCCTGCATCTGCTGCGCCTGCTTCATCATGTTCTGCAGCTTCTTCATCTTCATGGCGTCAATCCTCCTGCTCGACCGTGTACTTGCTGGGGAACTCCTTCATGAAAGTCTTCACCCGCTCGTCGGCCAGCGGGTCCTCCGCCGGCGGGGCGGCGTCCTCCAGGTGGACCTGCACCTCGCCGGAAGCGATTCCCAGCCGAGCGGCCGCCCTCCGCAGGATGTCCCGGTTCTCGTCCTTGGACATGATGGAGAAGGCGAACGCCTCCTGGGCGGGAAAGACCACTTGCAGACTGCCGTTCTCCACCCGCATTCGAGTGCTGCTCAACAGCGAGTAGAGCGACATGTCCTCCTTCTGAATCAGCTCCAGCAGTTGCGGCACGCCCCCGGACGCGCCGGCCGGCTCAGCGGGCTTGGCGGCTTCCGTTGTCGCCTCCGTCGTGGCTTTTACCGCCGTCGCTCGATCCTGCGCAGACGCCCCGGCGGCAGGGCGTTCCCTTGCAGGCGCGGCGGCGGCAGCAGCGGCGGGCAGGGAGACCGCGCCGCCACCCTGTTTCAGCTCGCGGATCACCGTCTCGATGCTGGGCAGTCCGGCCAGCTCGACGAGCTTCATCAGCGCCATCTCGAGGTGCAGAAACGGGTCGGCCTGCACCTTCAGCTCGGTGGCCACTTTCTCCAGCAGGTCGTAGAAGCGAATCAGATCCAGCTCCGAGAACTGCTCGGAGAGTTCCTCGACGGCCGGCTTTTCCGAGTCGGGCAGTTCGATCAGCCGCGGGTCCCAGCCGGACACCCGGCAGACCATGAGGTTGCGGATGAACTCCAGGAAGCGCGCGCAGAAGGTGGCCGCGTCGGCGCCCGAGACCCGCAGCCGGCCCAGCTGCTCGAGCAGCGCCTGGCGGTCCCGGCCGGCCACCGCGCGCACCAGCTCCGCCAGCACGCTTTCGTCCATGACGCCCAGCACCGTCCGCAGCTGCTCGTCTTCGACCGTGCTCCCGCACAGCGCCAGGATGCGGTCCAGCGCCGACTGGGCGTCGCGCATGCTGCCGCGGGCGATGCGGGCGACCACGTTCAGCCCGTAGCCGGAAATCTCGATCCCCTCCTCGCCGCACAGGTGCTCCAGCCGCTCCCGGATCACCGCCAGGGGAATCGGCTTGAACTCGTACTGCTGGCAGCGCGAGGTGATCGTCACCGGGATCTTGTGCAGTTCGGTGGTGGCCAGGATGAACTTGACGTGCGCGGGAGGTTCTTCCAGCGTCTTCAACAGCGCGTTGAAGGCCGCCCGCGAGAGCATGTGGACTTCGTCGATGATGTAGATCTTGAAGCGGTCGCGCGCCGTCCCGTACTGGACGCTTTCTCGGATCTCCCGCACGTCGTCGACACTGGTGTTGGAAGCGGCGTCGATTTCCTGCACGTCGACGCTGCCGGAGGCCGCGATCTCGCTGCAGGAGACGCAGGCGTCGCAGGGCTGGGGCGTGATCGCTTCGCGGCAGTTGAGCGCCTTGGCCAGGATGCGGGCGGTGGTCGTCTTGCCCACGCCGCGCACGCCGGTGAAGAGGAAGGCATGGGCGATTCGGCCGCTGCGCAGCGCGTTTTCGAGCGTCTGCGTCACCGCCTGCTGACCGGCGACGTCCGCGAACTGTTGAGGGCGCCACTTGCGGGCGAGAACCTGATACGACATTGCTGGGCCTGGACAGGTTTCGGGTGGCCTGCGGCACCCGTGAGGATCCCCTTAATGCTGCTTCCTTCCGGACCTGACATGGTTCGGGGGTCACGTCGCACAGGACCCGAAACCTGACATTGCTCGGAAACAGGACCTCGCGGCCCGTCCCCGAAAAGCACTACTATACCACCCGGCCGGCCTCCGGGGTCACAGCTGAAACAATCCGAAAAACCGCCCGGATGATACCCTCGACGGGTGACTACCGCGGCCTGGATGCTGCTGACTCTGCTGGTGGGCGGGGGGGGATTTCAGCCGCCCCGGAGCTTTCCGACCGGCACCCGGCCCGCCGACGTCGCGCTGGCGGATGTCGACGGCGACGGACACCTCGACGTTCTGACCGCCAATCCCGACGGCCCTTCGGTCGCCGTGCTGCGGGGCGATGGCGCGGGCGGGTTCCATCCGGCCGCCCCCACGCCGCTTCCCCGAGACTTTCAGCCGCACCTGATCCAGACCGGGGACTTCGACGAAGACGGCGTTGCCGACCTCGCCCTGACCTCCCACGACAGTTTCGACGTGGTCCTGCTGCTGGGCGACGGCCGGGGCGGTTTCCAGGCGGCTCCGGCCTCGCCCGTGGCCGCTTTCAACGGCAAGGACCCGCCCCACAACCACGGGCTGGGGGTGGCCGACTTCGATGGGGACGGGCACCTCGACCTGGTCACCGTCGACCAGAACCACGGCGTGGCGGCGCTGCTGCTGGGAGACGGCTCCGCGCGATTCACTCCTGCGCCCGGTTCCCCCTACCCCGCCGGAGAGGCCCCGTACCTGCCGGGCATCGGCGATCTCGACGGCGACGGCCGCCCGGATCTGGCCGTGCCCAGCCTGCACGGAACCGCCCTGCGGGTGCTGCTGACGCGGGACCGGCGGTTGACCGAAAGCCCCGGCTCGCCGCACCCGGTTGCGGCCCGCCCCTTCTTCGTCGCGGCAGCCGATCTGGACGCAGACGGCTGGACCGACGTACTGGCCAGCCACGACGGGCGCTCCAGCCTGACCCTGCTGCGGGGAGCTTCCGGCGCCTCCCTGCGTCCCGCCACCCCGGTGCCGGCCGGCGGAGTGGCCTGGAAACTCCGAACCGCCGATCTGAACGCCGACGGCCGTCCCGAAGTCGTCGCCAGCTGCTACCGCTGCGGCCTGATCGTGCTGGAGGCGGACGGCGCGGGCGGACTGCGGCCGCGGGCGGACTCGCCGTTGCCGGCCGGGGAAGGCATCATCGGCGTGGCCGCCGGCGACTTGAACGGGGACGGCCGGGACGATCTGGTCGCCGCCAGCGAGTCTCTGCACCAGGTCACGGTGTTCCTGAGCAAGCCCTGAGCGGTTTGACGCCTGCCCCCCCAGGATCGGATAATTCGGCCATGCCCAAGCTCCTGCGAACCGTCGCGACAATCCTGTTCTGTGTGGGCCTGACGAGCGTTGCCGTGCGCTCGCAGGACGATTCGGTACGGATCTATCCTCAATTCGCCATCGGCGGGGGCTTCCAGGTCGTCCTGGTGCTGACCAACGCCTCGGCGGAGCCTTTCTCCGGCACCCTGTTGCTGCCCGAATTCGGCGACGGCTCCGGCCGCCGCTGGCTGGTCAACGGGGAAGAACGGACCGGCAGCGACCGCATGGAGGTCGCACTCGCGGCCCGCCAGACCGAGCGCTTCGTCTTCTCCGCTCCCGAGGGGGCCGAGGCGGCCGCGGGAGCGATGCAGCTCGAGGCGGCGCCAGGCTCGTCGCTCGATACCCTGGCGGTGTCCTTCTTCTACGAGTTCCGCACCGACGGCGAGTTGGTCGACAACGTGGGGGTCCCGCCTTCGGGGGCCGCCTTTCGCTACGTGCTGCCGGTGGAGCGTTCCGCCGACGGGAGTACGGTGACGGGAGTCGCGGTGCGGCAGCGGACCGGCTCGGGAGGGATGCCTGCCGGGGATGCCGGGCAGCCGGTCCTTCGTGTCACGCTCTATGACCAGTCCGGCAACACCCT
>JBFGHG010000059.1:0-9541 GCA_041578395.1 Acidobacteriota bacterium | reverse complement strand
TCAGGTTCTCGATCACGGCGCTGGCCGCGTTGAGCAGGCCCAGCACGGTCCAGAAGGCCGCGTACAGCCCCAGCCGCGCCCAGCGGTTGGGCAGCATTTCAGGGAAACGGATGGGCCGGGGGCCGGCGGGGGGTTCGACTCTGCTCATGGTCCGGTCCGATCTTGCCCCCGGCAGGGCCAGGGTGTCAAAGGCCGAGGTCGCCGCTGGTCCCGGCCATTCGCCGCGTGGCCCGTGCTTGCCGGGCATGAACTGAGTCTGACCGAAGGATGTCAGTGAGGTACACTCGCCTTCGGTGAAGATCAGCGTGTCCCTTCCCGAAGACCTGGTGGCGTATGCAGACGAAGCTGCACGAAGAGAAGGCCTTTCCCGCTCCGGACTGCTCGCGGACCTGCTGGAGGCTGCGAGAATCCGGGAACAACTGGAACGGTACCTCGACCGGTACGGCTGGGACATCGTTGAGGACGAAGAGGCCTGGCGCGCTTACCAGCGGAGAAAAATGGCGCGGGACTACGGCAACGATGAATGGTGACACCATCGGGTGAGGTCGATCTTTAGAGCCGCCCCTCGTCCCAGCCATTCGCCGCTCGTCAACCGGACACTTGCCCCAACGCCGCCGGCCGCGCCAGACTCAGCGCATGAGATCGAGAGGACACGACTGGCTGCTGCTCGCCCTTCTCCCCCTGGCCAAGCTGGCGATACACCTGGCCACCTTCCCGGGCTACGGCTACTTCCGCGACGAGTTCTACTACTTGGCCTGCAGCCGCCACCTGGACTTCGGCTACGTCGACCATCCGCCTCTGTCGATCCTGCTGCTCTGGCTGGTGCGATCGCTGCTGGGTGAATCGCTGCTGGCCCTGCGGCTGCTACCGGCCCTGGCCGGGGCCGCCACCGTGCTGCTGGTAGGCCTGATGGCGCGCGACCTGGGGGGCGGCCGGCGGGCGCAGGCGCTGGCCATGACCGCCGCGATTGCGGCCCCATACTACCTGGCCATCGTCCACTTCTACTCGATGAACGCCTTCGATGTCCTCTTCTGGGCGCTGGCGGCGTGGGTCCTGATCCGGCTCTGCCGGGGAGACGGCTTCCGCTGGTGGGTGCTGCTGGGAATCGTGCTGGGGCTGGGGCTGCAGAACAAGATCAGCGTCCTGTGGCTGGGCTTCGGCCTGGCGGTGGGGCTGGTTGCGACGGACCGGAGGCGCTGGCTGTTGACGCCCGGCCCCTGGGTGGCTGCGGGGCTCGCCGCGCTCCTGTTTCTGCCCCACGTGCTGTGGCAGATCGCCTGGGACTGGCCCACGGCGGAGTTCATCGCCAACGCCACCTCCAACAAGATGGCGGGCAAGGGCGTGGCGCAGTTCCTGTGGGAACAGGTCCGGCTGATGAACCCGATGACTCTGCCGGTCTGGCTGGCGGGACTGGGTCTTCTCCTGTTCGGGCAGCGGGGCAAACCCTTTCGGATGCTGGGCTGGATCTTCCTCGCCGTGCTGGCATTGTTGGCCTTGTCCGGGACCAGCCGCGCGGGTTATCTGGCTCCGGCCTACACCTGGCTGCTGGCCGCCGGCGGGGTGGCGATCGCGGGATGGCTGCAGAGCCGCTGGGCGCTGGGCGCCGCACTGGCGCTGCTGGTCGTCTCGGGCGCGGTGATGGCTCCGCTGGCGCTTCCCGTGCTGCCGGTGCCGGCCTACATCGAGTACTCGCAGGCCCTGGGAATCCAGCCGAGGACCGAGGAGCGGAAAGAACTGGCCGAACTGCCGCAGTTTTACGCCGACATGCACGGCTGGGAGCAAATCGCCGACACGGTGCGGCAGGCGTACCGGACGCTGGAGCCGCCGGAGCGCGAGCAGGCGGTCGTCCTGGCCCCCAACTACGGCGTGGCGGGAGCGCTGGAACTGTTGGCGCCCGAGCTGCCGGCCGTGGTGAGCGCCCACAACAGCTACTGGCTGTGGGGACCCCGGGGAAAGAGCGGCGAGGTGATGATCGTGGTCGGTTCCAGCCGGGAGGAACTGGAAGAGCACTTCGCCGAAGTCGAGCTGGCGGGGCGGACCGACTGCGGCTACTGCATGCCGTACGAAAACGACAATCCCGTCTGGATCGGCCGCCGTCCCTTCCGGCCGCTCACCGAAGTCTGGCCCCGGATGAAGCACTACGACTGAGGGGCAGGGATGCGTCCCACCTCATGACTGCCGCAGGCCCCGGGGCGCCAGAGGCAGGCTGCGCAAGCGCACTCCCGCCGCCTGAAAGACGGCATTGGACAGCGCCGGCGCCAGGGCCACGATGGGGGTTTCGCCGGCGCCGGCCGAAGGCAAATCGGGGCGGTCCACCAGCACCGTCTCCAGCTTCGGCACGTCCCGGAAACGCGGGACGCGGTAGCGCGAGAAGCGGTTGTTGGTGATCCGGCCCTCCTCGAATTCGATGGCCTCGAACAGCGCCCCGCCGATGCCCTGCACGATGGCCCCTTCCACCTGGCTCTCGAGGTGCCGCGGATTGACGACGGCGCCGCACTCGAAGGCGGTCACCAGCCGGACAATCTCCA
This sequence comes from Acidobacteriota bacterium, assembly GCA_041578395.1. Classification (GTDB taxonomy): domain Bacteria; phylum Acidobacteriota; class UBA6911; order RPQK01; family JANQFM01; genus JBFGHG01. Next base: position 7,013 of record JBFGHG010000059.1, on the reverse strand, counting down.
CGGGGCGCCCCGGACTCGCCTTCACTTCGGCGCAGGTGGCGACGTAGCCGCCTTTTTCGGTCCCGCAGGCGATGCCCACTCCCGAGCCGGCGGCGGCCTTCCGGCCCCAACCGAACTTCTCTGCCGCTGCCTTCAGCACCCCGATCATCCGCTCGTCGCGCAGGTTGTGCAGCCGGAACCGGAGCGGCTCCCTGCCGGCCAGGGCCGCCAGTTCGTCCATGTGGACCTCGCGGGCGAAGTGGTTGGCGGTGGCGGCCAGGGCGCGGTACGAACCCTGCCGCAGCGGGGAGTCGGCGGGGTGAAACTCGATCTTCTGGTTGACGACCTCGTAAGGCGTGCGGATGCCCGAAGCCCCCGAGTTGTAGTTGTGGCACTCCCAGCCGGTCACCAGGCCCTCCGAGTCGATCGCCCCCCGCACGTCGATCAGGCCGGCCGGCCGGAAATAGGCCCAGCTGAACTCCTCTTCCCGCGTCCACACCAGCTTGACGGGCTTGCCGGCGGCCCGGGCCAGGCGCGCCGCCTCGAGGGCCGCGTCGCCCGTGTGCTTGCCTCCATAGCCGGACCCGGTGTCGGGGACCATCACCCGCACCTTCTCTTCCGGCAGCTTGAAGGCCTCCGCCAGTTCGGCGCGGACTCCGAACGGCCTCTGGGTCCCGGTCCAGACCGTCAGCGCGTCCCCCTCCCAGCGGGCCACGGCCGCCCGCGGCTCGAGCGGCGCGTGGGCGATGTAGGCCACGCTGTAGCTGGACTGCAGGGAGTGGGCCGCCGCCGCCCAGGCTTGCTCGACCGAGCCGGCACTGTGGTTGGCCCGGCGCCGCCAGCCCACGGTCTCGGCTGGATGCGACTTCAGGTAGTCGAAAATCTCCGCTCCGGAGGGCTGCGGGGGGACGCTCCACTCCGCCCGGATCGCGTCGGCCGCCTGCCGGGCCAGAGCTGCAGTCGGAGCAGCGACGCCCACGAAGTCGCCGTCCGCGACCACGACCACCCCCGGCATCGCCCGGGCCGCCTCGGCGTCGACGCTTCGCAACTTCGCGCCGAAGCCGGCCGGACGCACCATCTTCCCGTACAGCATGCCGTCCAGCTTCAGGTCGGAGGTGAAACGGTGCCGCCCGGTGACGAAGGCGTCCCCGTCGATTTTGGGGATCGAACGCCCCAGGTAGCGGCCCGCCCGGGATTCAGAGGGCGCCGGGTCCGCCGTCACCTGCCGGGTGAGCCGCTTCCCCTGCGTGAGGCTCCCCCACGATACGCTTCGATCGGAGCCCTGCTCGGCCACCCGCCCATCCTCGAGCCGCAGCGAATCGGTCCCCGTCTCCCAACGCTCGGAAGCCAGCTCGAGCAGCGTCTCGCGGGCTGCGCCGGCCATCCGGCGCAGCTGGGGCGCCATGGTGGGAGTGGTCAGGCTGCCGAAAGTGCCGCGGTCGTAGGGTGTGCGCGCCGTGTCGCCCATCACCAGCTCGACGCGCTCCAGAGCACAGTACAGTTCGTCGGCCACCGCCTGCGTCAGCGAGGTGCGGATGTTCTGTCCGACTTCGACCTTGCCGGTGAAGACCGTGACGCGTCCTTCTTCGGACACGTGCAGCCAGGCGCCGATCTCATCGGGCTGGGGCGGACCGCCGCGTTGCGCCGTCAAGCTCGGTCGGGCAGCCAGGACCACCAGCAGACCGGCCCCGGAGAAGCGCAGGAAGTCGCGTCGGGCCAAACCCAGACGGTAACGCGCACCCTCTTCCAGTTCGTATCGTTCGGGCTCGAAGTTCCAATCCGGGGATTCGTTCTTCCTCATCGCCCACCCCCGCTCGGCGTCGCGGCGGCCCGGCGGATGGCCGCCACGATGCGCGGGTAGACCCCGCAGCGGCAGATGTGACCGTCCATCGCTCGGACGACGTCCTGCTCGCTCGGTTCGGGGTTCTGTTCCAGCAGTGCCAGTGCCCCCAGGATCATCCCCGGCGTGCAGTAGCCGCACTGCAGGGCGTCCTGCTCGAGGAACGCCTGCTGCAGCGGGTGCAGACGGCCCTCCCTGGCCACGCCTTCGATGGTCAGAACGGGGCGGTCGCCGACCTGGCCCACCGGGGTGATGCAGGAACGGCGCGGCCGGCCGTCGATCAGAACGGTGCAAGCGCCGCACTGCCCTTCACCGCAGCCGTACTTGGCGCCGGTCAGGTCGAGGTCGTCCCGCAGCACGCTCAGCAGACTGCGGTCTTGGGCGGCGGCGACTTCCCGCCGCGCGCCGTTGACGTTCAGGCGTCCGGTTTTCGTCATGGCTGGTCCTCCCGGGACAGACTACTCCACAGGTGGCGCGGCGTTCCAGGCCGTGATTCTGACTACCCGCCGTCACGGGCAAGGATGCCCGCGCCACGCGGCCGAGGAACTTCGATGCGGAGCTTCTCTCCCAGCCGGCGGAAGCGCTCCTGGAGCGCGGCGTCCCACGCCTCGGCCGTCCCGTCCTGCAGGGCCTTCCAGTAAAGGTTCTGGACGCTCCACAAATCGACCTTGAAGTGCAGGCGGGAGACCAGGTCCAGCGTCGACTCCAGCCGCTCCAGGCTGGCCGGGTCGGGCTCTTCCACCAGCGCCTCCTGCGCCAGTTCGCGCAGTCTCCGCTCCAGACCGTAGCGGGCGCCGGGCGCGTCCAGACGAATGCGGCGCGTCTCCGCCTCGTCGAGCACCTCCTCGATCTCCGCCATCGGGAACTCCGGCGCCTGCAGAGCCCGGCGCAGGCGGGTGTCCAGGACGAACTGGGCGGTCAGGGCCAGCGCGCGCGGCAGCGGCAGCCGCAGGTTCTCCAGAAAGAGCATCAGCGACAGCTTCTGCTGGTACAGGTTGGTGAAGGTCTCTTCCAACTCGTCCTCGCCCGCTTCCAGAATGATGTCCAGGATCTTCCGCTGCTCGTCCCGGAACAGCGAGTCGAGCCGGTAGATGTGGCCGGGGAAGGAGCGATCCAGCAGCTGCACGGCGTCGGCGACGTCGGCCCGGGCGACACAGTCCCTCACCTCGTCGCGCAGCGCGTGGAACTCCTGGTGCGAGCGGAAGGGCCGCACGCCTCCCGTCAGGTTGTGGTCGCCGAGGTGGATCGCGGAATAGGCGAAAACGGCCGACTCCTCGGTGACACGGGAGGCGATCTGGGCGATGCCGACGCTGGCCCGGGCGCCCGGAGCCTCGAAATGCTCGGGCTCGAGGGCGCGCACGGTGTAGCAGAAGATGGGGTTGGACTCACCGTAGGGCTCGAAGAGAGAGCTGAGGGCGAAATGGGCCCCCACCTTGAGCAGGTCGACCCGCGCGGGCCGCACCCACTTCTCGTAGATCCGCCGGCCGTCGCCGTGTTCGCTGAGGTTGCTGGGAGCCTGCTCCAGGCGCCGCAGAAACCCTTTCTCCAGGTCGCGTCCGGCGGCCTCCCGCGCCAGTTGCACCACCCGCCCCGCGTACTGCAGGGCCCGGGACGTCTCCAGGCCGGAAATCTCGTCGAAGAACCAGGCGCAGCTGGTGTACATCAGCGCGGCGAAGCGCTGCATCTCGAGCAGCTGCAGCAGCCGGACCCGCTGCTCTCCTTCCAGGGGGTGGGCGGCATGGGCTCCCAGGAACCGGTCCAATGCGGGCCCCGACCGGTCCAGGATCACCTCCACGTAGTCTTCCAGCGCCCGCCGGGGATCTTGCAGCAGCCCGGAGGCCTCCTCTTCGAACAGCGCGTCGGCCCGGTCGTCCAGCCAGTCCAGGCTCTTGCGCAACGGGGCCCGCCAACGCTGATTCCAGTGGGGCCGGGAGCCGGAGCAGCAGCCGCAGTCCTCCCGCCAGCGCTCGATGCCGTGCAGGCAGCTCCAGGAGCTGTTCTCGACGATCTGCGCCTCCCACTCCGGGGGGTGGGATTCCAGGTACTCGCCGTAGTTGGTCAGACGAGCCAGCTCGTTGCGCTCCAGGAAGTCCAGCGCGAACGCCAGGGCCATGTCGCCGAAACGGTGGTGGTGTCCGTAGGTCTCGCCGTCGGTGGCCAGGTGCACCAGCTGCGGGCCCTCCACGTCGTCGGAAAACGCCCCCGCCAGCCGCCGCGCGAAGTTCTCGCCGTTGTTGAGCAGGTGCTCGAAGGCGACCGCGCGGGAGATCGGACCGTCGTAGAAAAAGAGCACGATCTCAGCGCCGGAGGGGAGCTCGAGGCGGTAGGGCCGCGCGGTGTCGACGCGGTCGCCCTCCACCTCTTTCCACGATTTCTGTTTGGGCCCGCGGACACGATCCGCCTGGTGCGGCGCCAGGATAGTGAAACGGATGTCGTGCTCGGCCAGCACTTCCAGCGATTCCAGGTCCACGGCGGTCTCCGGGAGCCAGAAGCCCTCCGGATCGCGGCCGAAGCGCCTCTGGAAGTCGCGAATCCCCCACACCACCTGAAGCTCCTTCTGGCGGCGCGTGGACAGCGGCAGGATCACGTGGTTGTAGGCCTGGGCCAGAGCGTTGCCGTGCCCCGAAAAGGTCCGCTGGCTCTGACGGTCCGCCTCCAGGACCGCCTCGTACACCTCCGGAGCGTGCACCTCGAGCCAGCTCAGCAGCGTGGGCCCGAAGTTGAAGCTCATGCGGGCGTAGTTGTTGACGATGCGGACGATCCGGTCGTCCCCGTCCAGGATGCGGCAAGCCGCGTTGGGCGCGAAGCACTCCGCCGTGATCCGCTCGTTCCAGTCGTGGTACGGATAGGCCGAGTCCTGCACCTCGATCGTCTCCAGCCAGGGATTCTCCCGAGGCGGCTGGTAGTAATGCCCGTGCTCGCATATGAACCGCTTCACCCGAACCTCCACTGAATGAGCAGACTACTCCCGAGAATCACGAATCACAAATCACGAATCACGAATGGGAAGGTTGGTGCCGGAGGCGGGATTCGAACCCGCACACTCTTACGAGCGCCACCCCCTCAAGATGGTGTGTCTTCCAGTTCCACCACTCCGGCAATCCATGGAAATCTCACTGGTCCTGCTGATCCGGCGGCGGCTGCGGCGGCGTCTCGGCCGGCGTCTCGGCCGGAACCGCCTCGGCCGGTACCGGGGCCGGCTGGGCCGGCGCCTCCTGACCCGTCGTGGGAACGTCTTCCATGAGCGTCCCCTCGCGGCCCGAGGACATGATCGACAACCCGAGGGAGGTCGTAATGAAAACCAGGGCCGCGGCCGCCGTCGCCTTGGTCAGCAGGGTGGCGGCCGAGCGGGTGCCGAAGGCGGTCTGAGTGCCGGCGCCCCCGAAGGCGGAAGCCAGATCGCCCGCCTTGCCCGATTGCAGCAGGACCACCAGGATCAAGACGGCGTAAGCCAGTAAGTGAAGTATTACGAAGAGGGTAAACATTTGGGTTCCCCGGGCCGCCGTCCTGGCGGCGAGTTCGAGTCGACCGCCAATCGGTCAAATCTCAAATCTCAAATCTCAAATCTCGAGCAATTCTCAGCGTTCAATTTTCAATGTTCAAACGGCTGAAGTCCTGGCGCGCCCTTCGGGGCGCTCACTGCTCGTCGAACCGTACCAGTTTAGCAAAGGACTCGGCCTCCAGGCTCGCTCCGCCCACCAGAGCGCCGTCGATGTCGTCCTGGGCCATCAGTTCTGCCACGTTGGAAGGCTTGACGCTGCCTCCGTAGAGGATGCGAACCTCGGCCGGCAGGGTCTGCGAGAACCGGTCGCGCAGCCACTCCCTGATCATGGCGTGCACTTCCTGGGCGGTTTCCGGGGTGGCGGTGCGGCCCGTGCCGATGGCCCACAACGGCTCGTAGGCGATGATCATGCGGGACAGGCCGTCGGCGGTCAGTCCGTCCAGGGCCTTCTCGAGCTGGCCCAGCACCACCTGGCTGACGCGCCCCGACTCGCGCTGGACGAAGCTCTCTCCCACGCAGACGATGGGGATCAGGTCGCCGGCCAGGACCCGCAGCAGCTTCCGGTTCACCCGCTGGTCGGTCTCCCCCAGGTACTGGCGGGTCTCCGAATGCCCCAGGATCACGTAGCGGCAGCCGCACTCCTCGAGCATGGGCACGGAGATCTCTCCGGTGTAGGCGCCTTCGTCCTCCCAGTGAGTGTTTTGCGCTCCCAGTCCGATCACGGTGTCCGCCACCACCTCGCGGGCCGCGTCCAGCGCGGTGTAGGGGGGGCAGACGACGATCTCGACGTCCTGCACGTCCCCCACGAGTTGCAGCAGCCGCCCGCACGTCTCGCGGGCTTCGGCGCGCGTCTTGAACATCTTCCAGTTGGCGGCGATCACCGCGCGCCTGCTCATCGAGCCGTCCACCTGGTCGCGTGTCGAGTCATACGGATGCCTTGCCGCGCCTTTCCTACCCTTTCTCGGAGAGAATCGCAACTCCCGGCAGCTCTTTGCCGGAGAGAAACTCGAGGGAAGCGCCTCCGCCCGTGGAGATGTGGCCGATCTTGTCGCTGACCCCGGCGCGGCCCACCGCCGCCACCGAGTCGCCTCCCCCCACCACCGAGAGGCACTGCAGGTTCATGGCCACGGCCTGGGCGACGCCCATGGTGCCCCGCGAGAAGGCCTCGAACTCGAACACACCCATGGGCCCGTTCCAGACGATGGTGCGGGCCGGCGCGATCTCGCGCAGGTAGACCTCGATGGTGGCCGGGCCGATGTCCATCCCCAGCAGGTGGTCCTGAATGTCCTTGCCGGTCACGTGGATGGCCTCCGCGTCCGCGGAGAACTCCCGCGCCGCCAGGTGATCGACCGGCAGCTGCATCCGAACGCCCTTCTGTTCGGCTTCCTGGAGCAGCCGCGAAGCCGTCTCCAGGCGGTCCTCCTCGAGCAGCGACTTGCCGATCGAGTGCCCTTGCGCCTTCAGGAAGGTGTAGGCCATTCCCCCGCCGATCAGCAGCACCTGGGCGAAACTCAGCAGGTTCTCGATCACCGGGATCTTGTCGGACACCTTGGCGCCCCCCAGGATGGCCACCACCGGTTGCTCCGGGTCTTGCAGGACCTTGGAGAGGACCTCCAGCTCCCGGAGAAGCAGCAGCCCGGCGGCACCGCGGCCCAGGACGGAGGGCACTCCCACCGTGGAGGCGTGCGCCCG
>JBFGHG010000058.1:0-9580 GCA_041578395.1 Acidobacteriota bacterium | reverse complement strand
GCCCAAGCCGATCTTCGGCGTGGCCGGATCGGCGATGCACACCCACCAGTCGCTCTTCTCCGGGGGGCGCAACGTCTTTTTCGACCCGCGGGCCGAGGGGCCGCTCAGCGCGCTGGCCCTGCACTACCTGGCCGGGCTGCTCGAGCACGCCCGTGGCTACTGCGCGATCACCAACCCGCTGGTCAACTCCTACAAGCGTCTGGTGCCGGGCTACGAGGCGCCCACCCACGTCGCCTGGTCCGAACGCAACCGCAGTCCGCTGGTGCGGATCCCCGCGCGTCGGGGAGAGGGCACCCGCTGCGAGCTGCGCATGCCCGACCCGGCCTGCAACCCCTACCTCGCCCTGGCGGTGATGCTGGCCGCCGGACTGGACGGCGTGGGCCGCCGGCTGGAGCCGCCCCCGCCCGTGCGCAAGAACATCTACCGGATGAGCGTGCGCGAAAAGCGCCGTTTCAAGATCGACGACCTCCCCCGCGACCTGAGCGAGGCCCTGGACCTGATGCAGAAGAGCAAGCTGGTCAAGGAGACGCTCGGGACGCACCTGTTCAAGCACTTCCTGGCGGCCAAGCGGCAGGAGTGGAGCGACTACATGGGGCGGGTGCACCCCTGGGAGGTCGAGACCTACCTGGGGACCTACTGAGGGACGGTGAATGGGTCGGTGGGCGACAGCTCCCTCCTCCCGCCCGGGAACTCCAGACGGTGCGCTGCGTGTAGCAAGTAGGTTTGGAGTCACAACCGGAGGGAGAAACATGCGCGCTCATCGGGGATCTGTCGTTTGTGTGTTCGTCGTTTTGGCGATGTTCGGGGCCGGACTGGCGTCCGGCTCTTCTACCTTGTCCTTCACCACGGAATCGGGCAAGGCGAAGGAGTTGATCGAGGAGATCACCAGGGCGATCGAGGGTTTCGCCGCGGGGTCCGTGCTGCAGCAGCTGGCCAACGACATCGCCGAGGCCGACCCGGACTTCGCCTACGGGGTGATGCTCACCAGCCTGTTCCAGCCCAACGACCAGGCGATGGAGACCTTCGAGAAGGCAAAGGCACTGGCGGAGAAGGCCACCCGGGGCGAACAGCTCTACATCCAGGCCATGCTGCACTCCCGCAACGGGGAGATCGACGAAGCCGTCGGGATCTTCAACCAGCTGGCCCGGATGCACCCGGGCGAGCGGCGGGTGCAGATGATGCTGGGGCAGCTGCACATGAACCAGGGCCGCATGGCTCTGGCGGGGGTCCACTTCGGCCGGGCGGCGGCGATGGACGATTCGACCGGCCGGGTTCACGCTTTCATCGGCAACATCTACCTGATGGAAGGGGACTACGAGGCGGCGCGCCGGCACTTCGACGAGGCCGAGCAACTCGCGCCCGGCGGGATCGCCTTTCAGGCTCACGGCGGACGAATCTTCTCCTACCTGTACCAGGGCCAGCCTGAGAAGGCGCTGAAGGCGGCCGACCACTATCTGCAGGCGTACCGCGCCGGAGACGGCAACCAGACCTTCCCGGAGGTCTTCATCTGGAACATGAAGGGCCGCATCCAGCTGGAGAACGGCAATCCCGATGCAGCGCTCGAGGCCTACGAGGCGGGGATCGAGACGCTGCGCGAAAGCGAAGTCGCCACCCTCAACAACTTCCAGCGGCAGACCTGGGAAGGGCGCTATCTGCACGGCAAGGCGCGCGCGCTGGCCAAGAAGGGGAAGTTCGACGAGGCCTGGGAGATCGCCGAGGGTCTGAAGCAGCAGATCGAGGAGGGCGGCGAGCAGGCCCAGCAGTTCCTGCCCGCCTACCACTACCTGGCCGGGTACATCCGCCTCGAGGAGGGCAAGGCCTCCGAGGCGATCGAACACCTGGAAAAGGCCGACCCCAACGACCCCTTTCACAAGATGCTCGCGGCCAGGGCCTACGTGAAGCTGGGGGAGAAGGCCAAGGCCCGCGAGCTGTATCAGACAGTCGCCGATTTCCAGCAGAACACGATGGAGCGCTCGCTCTCCTACCGCGAAGCAGTCGAGGCCCTCGAGAAGCTGGGCTGAACCTGCTCGTCTTTCACTCCCGGTCGGCGCGGCCGGGAGTGACCGGCACCGTGGTGAGCGTGGGCAGGTTCGTCCACAGCACGCTGACGGCGGCCAGGGGCCGGTCGCTGGAGACGGTCATGCTGCCGTTGAAGCCCACCCCCCCGGGCCAGTTCCACCATCCGGGGGAAGTACTGCGCCAAGAACCGCGCCTCGTGGTGGCCGGCGGGCAGCGCCCGCTGCAGCGTCCCGAACAGCCGGAAGGCCTCGTCGTAGAAGCGCAGGGTCAGGCGAGCCTCCTCCGGGGACGTATTGACCACCGCCAGCGCCATGTCCCCCAGGCCGGCGGCGTATTTGACCGGCAGGCTGAACTCCTCCAGCACGCCGGACGCCGGGACTCCCGCCTGGTACTGGATCCGCCCCGTGGGGACGTCCAGCTGGGTGTAGGCCGCCACGCCCCGCACCACCGGGGAGGTGGTGACCCGGGCGTAGCCGGCCGCCAGGGGACCGGGCCAGCGCAGCCTCAGGTTCAGCGTGTGGCCCCTCGGCAACGGCAGCTCCAGCCGTGCCGCCGGCTCCCTTTCCTCCTCGGCGACGAAGATCGTCAGCGGCCAGGGCTCCCCCGGGAGTCGAAGACCTCGAGCAGGAGCCCGGCGTCGGGACCGCTGTTGACGAAGACCATGTCGGTGTGAAAGCGGACCGGACCGGCCTCTCCGGCGCCGATGTGGGGGAAAAAGGACACCGCGGGCGCCGGGCCCTCGCCGGCCGGCAAGGGCTCGAGCAGCAGTCCGGCGGCCAGTACGCAGGCAGCAACGAGGCGGGCCATCAGGAACTCCTTGGCTGGCAATTGTAGCCGCCCTGCGAAAAATATCACAGTAGGACAGCGGCCCCCTAGGGTGTAAAATAATTTGTCAGTGAACTGTCAAACGAGACTGTTCCTCTGAGGAAGTGGGAGCCGCCGCCATGCGCAGCCTCAAGCAGAAACTGCTGGTCACGATCCTGCCCCTCTGCCTGCTGCCGCTGGCGGCCATCTCGCTGTTTTCCTACTTTCAGGCCAAGGAACGGATCACCGAGGACCGCAGCGTCCTGTACCTGGAGCAGATCGCCCAGGGCGTCTCCGACACCATCCAGCTGACCGTGCTCGAAAAGCGGGAAGAGACGGAGACCGTCTCGCTGCTGCTGGGCGAGTACGTGCGCTCGCGGCCCGAGGGGGCGGTAGTGAGGCGCCAGGAGACGGCCCGGCAGCTGCTGGACGACCTGGTGAAGATCCACGAGGTGTACGACCTGCTGGTCCTGTTCGACCTGCAGGGCCTGATCCTGCTGACCAACGGGACCAACCGCAACCAGATCGGGCGCCGCCTGGACGAAGAGCGTCTGGCGGCTCTGCCGGGCATGTCGCTGCTGGACTACACGCCCGATGCCGGCTGGCTGCAGCAGGTGCGCAGCGGCCGGGTGGGCTTCGTCGACTGGCACCGCTCCGGCCTGGTCGGCCAGCTCTACGACTACGACAGCGGCGACATCGCCCGCCAGTACAACATCGGATTCGCCGCCCCGGTGGTGGACGAACGGGGCGTGGTGGCGGCGGGAATCCTGGCCCTGATGAACTGGGAATACATCCAGGAGATCCTGGACCGCGTGGAAACCGAGCTGGAGGCGCGCGAACTCCGGTCCGGCTACGCCTTTCTGTTCGGCCGCGACGGGGACACGATCATCGGGCACAAACTGCGCCGCAACCGGGAGTACCGCATCCCGGAGCTGAGCGAGCCGGTGATCCGGGGCAATTACGGCACCAGTCTGCGCCGGGACCACGGCCTGGGGGCGCTGGCCGACGAGGTGTCTCGGCTGGAACCGGACCCGCTGCGCAGCGTCACCACCCACTTCGGCTACGAGTACCCGCCAGGCACCGCCAAGATCAGCGGTCTGGCGCCGGTCGACCACGAGTTCTTCGAGTGGGTCTGCGGGGTGGGCATCAACGACGAGGACATCTTCGCCCCCGTGCAGGACCTGAAGAACGTGCTGATCGCGGCCCTGGTCCTCACCTCGGCCCTGGTCATCCTGCTGACGTTCTGGGTGGCCCGCCAGATCTCCATCCCCTTGAAGCGGTTGACGATGGGAGCATCGGTGATCGCCGGCGGGGACCTCTCCCAGCGCGTGGAAGTCTCGGGCCGCGACGAGATCGGCGAGCTGGCCACCAAGTTCAACGAGATGGCCGAGTCGCTGCAGGAACGGAGCCAGGCCCTGCTGGACCTGAACCGGCGGCTGGAGGAGAAGGTGCAGGAGCGCACCCGGGAGCTGCAGGAATCCCACGCCGAGGCGGAGAAGGCCTACCAGGAGTTGAAGGAGACGCAGGTCCAGCTGGTTCAGAGCGAGAAGATGGCGTCGCTGGGACAGCTGGTGGCCGGGATCGCCCACGAGATCAAGAACCCGTTGAACTTCATCTACGGCAACACCGACTTCCTGAAGCAGTACGTGGCGCAGCTCCGCGAGCTGATCGAGATCCTCTCCGGAGGGGAGCTGGACGAGGCGACCCGCGGCAAAGCCGAGCAGTTTCGCGAGCGGGTCAACTTCAATTTCGTCCAGGAAGACCTGGACACGCTGGTCCAGAACTTCGAAGACGGTGCCCAGCGGATCCACGCCATCATCGGGGACCTGCGCGCGTTTTCGCGCATGGACACGGACACCCTGCGGCCCGTCGACATACACGAGCCCATCGAGCTGGCGCTCAACCTGATCCGCCACGAGTACCGCGACCGCATCACCATTCACAAGGAGTACGGCGAGGTGCCCAAGGTGGAGTGCCACTCGGGCAAGCTGAGCCAGGTCTTCATGAACCTGCTGGCCAACGCCTGCCAGGCGATCCGCCAGCAGGGGGACATCTGGATCCGCTCCCGCAGCCACGACGGGGTCGTGGAGGTGGAGATCCAGGACAGCGGCGAGGGGATCGCGCGGGAGCACCTCAACAAAGTGTTCGAGCCGTTTTTCACCACCAAGCCGGTGGGGCAGGGTACCGGCCTGGGCCTCAGTATCTCGTACGGGATCATCCAGCAGCACCGCGGGGAGATCCGCGTGGCGAGCGAGGCCGGCAGGGGAACCACGTTTCACATCACGCTGCCGATCGACCATGAGTGAGCCGAAAGCGACGATCCTGATCGTCGACGACGAAGAAGCGAACCTGCACAAGCTGCGCCGGACCTTCATGACCGACTACCGGGTGCTGGCGGCGGGCAGCGGCAGCGAGGCGCTCGAGCTGCTGCGCGAGCAGCCCGTGGCCGCTATCGTCACCGACCAGAGGATGCCCGGGATGACCGGCGTGGAACTGCTGGCCCGGTCGCTGGAGATCCGGCCCGACACCGTCCGCATCATCCTGACCGGCTACACCGAGGTGGACGACCTGATGGACGCCATCAACGCCGGCCAGGTCCACCGCTACATCACCAAACCCTGGGAGCCGCACGACCTGCGGCAGAACCTGGAGCAGGAGCTGGAGCGCTGGGAGCTGAAGCGGGAAAACGAACGGCTGGCGCGGCAGCTGAGCGAGGCCAACCGCAAGCTGCAGCTGGAGAACCGCGAGTTGCGCGAGGAAGTCCAGACCCTGCGGGACGGGCACGGGGAGCTGATTTATGCCAGCCGGGCGATGAAGGACCTGCTGGCGCTGGTCGACCGGGTGGTGGACACCGACGCCACCGTCCTGATCCAGGGGGAGACGGGCACCGGAAAAGAGCTGTTGGCCCGCTACATCCAGCGCCACAGTCCGCGCCGAAACGGGCCGTTCGTGGCGGTCAACTGCGGAGCCATCCCCGCCGACCTGGTGGAGAGCGCCTTTTTCGGCCACCGCAAGGGGGCCTTCACGGGCGCCACCGAGGACCGCGAGGGGTATTTCCAACGCGCCGACGGCGGGACTCTGTTCCTGGACGAAGTCGGCGAGTCTCCCCTGGAGTTGCAGGTGAAGCTGCTGCGTGTGCTGCAAAACGGCGAGATCCAGCGGGTGGGAGAGGACCAGCGGCGGCACATCGACGTGCGGGTGATCGCCTCCACCAACCGCGACCTGGGCCGCATGGTGGACGGCGGAAGCTTTCGCCAGGACCTCTTCTTCAGGCTCAACGTCTTCTCGATCCGCGTGCCTCCGCTGCGTGCCCGGCAGGAGGACGTGGAGGCGCTCGCTCAGCACTTTCTGAAAGGGCTGGAGGGGCGGGTCAACAAGGCTCTCCCGGGCTTCGACGCGGAGACGCTGACGCTGATGCGGCGCTACTCGTGGCCGGGCAACGTGCGTGAACTGGAAAACGAAGTCGAGCGGCTGGCCATCCTCTGCGATCCGGGAACGCCGGTCCCCCCATCGGCGCTGTCCGAGCGCATCCGCTATCCCGAGCCGCAGCCGGATGATTCGGGGGCGGGCCTGAAGGAGCAGCTGGCCCGGCTGGAGCGGCGGCTGATCCTGGACGCGCTGGAGTCGAACGACTACAACAAGAGCCGGACCGCCCAGGCTCTGGGCATCACGCGGCAGACGATCATCAGCAAGCTGAAGCAGTACCGGGAAGATTCACCCTAGGGGCCGCAGCGTCACGCTTCCAGACCTCGATCGACGCGCTGTTGGAGCGCCTCGCGACAGCACGAACTCGGCTTTCTCTCTACAGGAACGACTGAAGAAAAGAGACTCGTCGTGCTCAGGCTGCCCGGCCTGCACGCGTCGTCCATGCTCGCAACAGAAGCCACGCCGCTAGGGATTGGGTGGAGATGACGAACGCGGAGATCGCGAGGTCTCCGATGGTCACGCCAAATGCGACGGTCGTCTCGAGTTCCCAGTAGTCGTCGCGGGCCCAGCCCAGGAAGCCATGGTTGCGATACCTGAGCCAGGTGCTCAGCACGATCATCAGAGCCGATACCGCGCACCAGAGTCCCAGAAGGCCTCTCGCGACTCTGGAGAATCGGCCCGGGCGTGCGCTCGACACAAGCGTTGCACGAAGCGCCGCCGCCTGAAGCCCAAGCACCAAACCGAGCGCGAAACTCCACCCGTTCGGGTCGACGACGAAGGCATACAGCACAACGCAGAACAGGACGCTGCTACCCGCTGTCGAGGCGATTGCCAAGGCCTTCGGTTTCAACGACAACCTGGCATGTGAGTTTATCCGGTCGGCGAGCGACAGCAAAGAGGGGAACGAACCGTTAAAATCTTTCCCACCCACCGTAAAAAAACTTAACAATTGCCTTGGCCCAGCCGCGGCGGGCTTTTCCAGCGGCTCCTGCCCGCGCGCGCTGTCAACAGATTTGACAGCTCCCTTTTCTGCGGATCACGTAACTCCTTGATTTTAAAACATTTTCCGAATGGCACGCCCCTTGCTGTCAGTGCAGCGGAGGTTGTCGAGAGTTATGGGCACATACATCGCCACTGTTGCACCGCTGGAAGCGAACCTGGTCGACCGCATGCAGAGCCGCGACGAGAACGCCTTTCACGAGCTGTTCACCCGCTACCGGCCGAAGATCTTCAGCACCGCCCTGCGGATCCTGAAGGAAGAGCAGTCCGCCGAGGACGCCCTGCAGGAGACCTTTTTGAACGTCTACCGCGCCGCGCACCGTTTCCGTGGAGACTCCAAGCTGGGCACCTGGATCAACCGGATCGCGATCAACGTCTGCCTCGAAATCCTGCGCAAGAACAAGAAGCATTCCCAGCGCACCGAAGAAGACATCTCCGAGAATCAGACCCTGACGGACACCCGGATGGCGACCCCCTTCGAGTCGGCGCGCACGCGCGAGGCCGCCCGCCGGGTCCACAACGCCCTCGAGCGGATGGGCGTGAAGCACCGCGACGTGGTTCGTCTGCACGACCTCGAAGGCTACACCATCCGAGAGATCGCCGAGATGCTCGAAATCGCGGAAGGGACCGTCAAGTCGCGGCTGTTCTACGGCCGCGAGGAACTGCGCCGGCAGCTGGTGCACTGATTCCGCCCCCAGCCGGGCGGAGTGCCGTACCCCCCGATACCCCGACCTCCCCCGTGGTATACTCGGCGCCCCGTAAAGGAGGCGCCGTGCGGCACTTCGCCCTCCGGGACTCGCCCGCGGGAACCCGGCCCGCCCTGCTATTCGAGATCCAGATCGACTTTCACGACGTGCGCAGCGGGGCTCGTGTCACCGACTACGGTTTCTGGATCGGGCCCCTGGTCGAGGAGGCCGATGACCCCCTATGGACGGAAGACATGGTGTGTCGGACTTCCCCGCAAGACCTGATGGCAGTCGATGGCCGGGACGTGGTCGAGTGGCCCGAGTCGGCGGACCCCCTGATGCAGGGTTACCTGCAGCGCTTTTACCGGATCTCGATCTGGAAGAACCCCGGCCTGGGCCTCTACTCGGAAACCGCCGAGACCCGCGAGGAGTTCGCCGGACGCTGCCGGGACGCGGTGCGCGGGCAGCGGTCGGCCCAGCTGCGGCGGCTGGGCGAGGTCTTCCTGCACCGCTTCGTGGAGCTGCAGGGCCGCGCCGAACGGATCATCGAACAGCAGGACTGGGACGATCGGCTGCGGGCCACCACCCTGGACGGGGTCACGGCCCTCTTTTCGCGGGTGCGGGAGGAAACCAGCCGCTGGATGGCCGACGAGGACGCTCCCGGCGAGGCGCAGTGGAGGCTCCCCTCCCTGCCGGAGATCGAAGAGCGGCTCCAGGAGCTGGCCGCCGACCTGCACTCCGGCGGCCGGGCCATCCGTGAGGAGTTCGAGGCGCGGGCCCTCGAGATCGAACCGCACGAGGTGCGCGTTACCTCCCATGCGGTGCGCATCGTCTCCCGAAACATTCTCTGGCAGCCGCGCGTCCAATGAACGTATGAGCGGTAACGGCAACTCGGTACTGGTCGCCATGAGCGGCGGCGTGGACAGCTCGGCCGCGGCCCTCCTGCTGCGCGAGCAGGGGCGCCGCGTGGTGGGCTGTACCATGCAGCTGTGGGACTACCGCCGCAACCCCCGGCGCGACGGGCGTCCCCTGACGGGAAGCTGTTGCTCGCTGGACGACGTCTACGACGCGCGCCGGGTTGCCGAGCGGCTCGGCTTCCCCTTCTACGTCCTGAACCTGGAGGAGGAGTTCGAGCGCCGGGTGATCGAGCCCTTCATCGGCAGCTACCTGGAGGGCCGCACGCCGCTGCCCTGCACGCTCTGCAACACCTTCCTGAAGTTCGACCGCCTGCTCGGCTTCGCCCGGCAGGTGGGCATCGAGCGGGTCGCCACCGGGCACTACGCCCGCCTGGCCCTCGAGGACGGCGAGTACGTCCTGCGCGAGGGGAGCGACGCGGCCAAGGACCAGTCCTACTACCTGTTCGAGCTGACCCAGGAGCAGCTGGCCGCCATCGACTTCCCCGTGGGAGGCCACTCCAAGCCGGAGATCCGGGAGATCGCCGGCCGCGCCGGGCTGGCGGTGGCCGGCAAGCCCGACAGCCAGGAGATCTGCTTCGTGCCCGACCGCGACTACGCAGGCTTCATCCGGCGCCACGCCGGCGAAATCAACCCCGACTTCCTGCCCGTCCTGCAGAGTCAGGACGACAGCGGCCCCATCGAGCTGGCTGACGGCACCCGCGTCGGCACGCACGGCGGCGTTTTTCGCTT
>JBFGHG010000057.1:0-9609 GCA_041578395.1 Acidobacteriota bacterium | reverse complement strand
TTCAATGTTCAATTTTCAATTTTCAAACGGCTGAGGATGTTGCTGTGAGTCGAGAGTTTTTCGAGTCGGTCAATCCTGCTACCGAAGAAGTCCTGGAACGCGTGGCCGGGCATGACGCGGGGCGGGTGGAGCGGGCGCTGGAGAGAGCGGAGGGTGCGTTTCGGGACTGGAGCCGCTCCGGGTCCGGGAAGCGGACGGAGCTCATGCTGGGTGCTGCCCGGGTGTTGCGGGAGCGGCTGCCAGAGTGGGCGGCAACCATCACCCGGGAGATGGGGAAGCCCATTTCCGAAGCCCGGGCGGAGGTCGAGAAGTGTGCCTGGAACTGTGAATACTACGCCGAAAACGCGGAAGAGTTGCTGGCGCGGCGGCCCTATCAGGCTTCCGGAGGGGAGCATTACGTGCAGCATCTTCCGCTGGGGGTGGTGCTGGCGGTCATGCCCTGGAACTACCCCTTCTGGCAGGTCTTTCGCTTCGCGGCCCCGGCCCTGATGGCGGGCAATACGGCGCTGCTCAAGCACGCCTCCAACGTCCCCGGCTGCGCCCGGGCCATCGAAGAGGTGTTCCAGGCGGCGGACTTTCCCCAGGGGTGCTTTCAGAGCCTGTTGATCGATGGCGAGGCCGCCGGACGGCTGGTGGAGGACCCCAGGGTGGCGGCCGTCACGCTCACCGGAAGCGAGGGAGCGGGCGCGGCGGTGGCCGCAGCTGCGGGCCGCTCGCTGAAGAAGTCGGTGCTCGAGCTGGGCGGGTCGGATCCCTTCATCGTGCTCGAGGACGCCGACCTCGAGGAGGCCGTGAAGGTGGGCGTGCAGGCCCGCTTCCAGAACACCGGGCAGAGCTGCATCGCCGCCAAGCGCTTCCTGGTCGCGGAGCCGGTCTACCGGGAGTATGAAGAGCGCTACGTCGAGGCCGTGCGGGAGCTGGAGCCCGAAGACCCGATGCGGGAAGACGCCCGGATCGGACCGCTGGCCCGGGCGGACCTGCGCGACGACCTGGAGGAGCAGGTCTCCCGTTCGGTCGGGCAGGGGGCCCGGCTGCTGGTGGGAGGCGGGCGGCCCGGGCGGCCGGGCTACTTCTACCAGCCGGCCGTGCTGGCCGGCGTGACGATGGAGATGCCCGCCGGGTGCGAGGAAGTGTTCGGTCCGGCCGCGGCCCTGTTCCGGGTCCGGGGCGCCGAGGAGGCCGTGCGGGTGGCCAACCGGTCCGACTACGGACTCGGCTGCAGCCTCTGGACCGCCGACCTCGAGCGGGCCCGCCGGATCGCCGCAAGTCTCGAGACCGGGCAGGTGTTCGTCAACCGCATGGTGGCGTCCGACCCCCGCCTGCCCTTCGGAGGGGTCAAGAAGTCGGGCTACGGCCGCGAGCTGGCCGACCTCGGCATCCGCGAGTTCGTCAACGTCCAGACGGTCTCGATTCAGAGGGCGTCCGGTTGAAGGTCGCTGCCGCGCCCGCTAAGCTGAAGGACCGGAGGAGCCGAATGCAGAACTCGAATACGGATCGAAAACTCGCGGTCGCCGCCGTCGTGGCTGCAGCGCTGGTCTGGATGGTCGCGGCTCAGGTGCCGGACCGCTTCACCAACCTGAAGGTCCTGCCCGAGGACGTGGGCAAGCAGCAGCTCGTGGACACGATGAAGGCCTTCCGCTACGCCATGGGCACCAACTGCGCTCACTGCCACGAAGGGGAGGGGGACGACCTGTCGGTGTACGATTTCGCGTCGGACGCCAGGCCGGCCAAGGAAGTGGCGCGCCGCCACATGCGCATGACCCGCCAGATCAACGACGAGTACTTCGAAGGGCAGGCCACCGTCACCTGCATGAGCTGCCATCAAGGCGAAGCCAAGCCGTCGAACTGACCCCGGTCAGACCACCATCATCCTTTCGACTGCCCGCCGCGCCCGCTCGGCGATGTCCGCGTCGATCTCGATGGCGTGCTGCATCCGCTCCAGCGAGCGGTAGATTTTGGGCAGCGTGATGCGCTTCATGTGCGGGCAGAGGTTGCAGGGGCGGACGAACTCCACCTCGGGGCACTCCACCGCCACGTTGTCGCTCATCGAGCACTCCGTCACCATCACCACCCGGGCGGGCCGGTGGCGCTTGACGTGGCCGATCATGGCCGAGGTCGAGCCCACGAAGTCGGCCGCCGCCAGGACATCGGGGGGGCACTCGGGGTGAGCCAGCACCACCACCCCGGGAGTCGCCGCCCGGTACTCCTCGATCTGCCCGCCCGTGAAACGCTCGTGGACCTCGCAATGGCCCTTCCAGGAGATGATCTCGACCGGGGTCTGAGTGGCGACCCACTTGGCCAGATACTCGTCGGGCAGGAAGATCACCCGCTCGGCCCCCAGCGACTCGACCACCCGCACCGCGTTGGCCGAGGTGCAGCAGACGTCCGATTCGGCTTTGACCTCCGCGGTGGTGTTGACGTAGGTCACCACCGGGACTCCGGGGTAGCGCTGCCGCAGCAGCCGCACGTCCTCGCCCGTGATGGAGGAGGCCAGCGAGCAACCCGCCTCGAGGTCGGGGATCAAAACGGTCTTTTCCGGGTTGAGGAGCTTGGCCGTCTCGGCCATGAAGTGGACGCCGCACAGGACGATGACGTCGGCATCGGCCTCGCACGCCTGTCGGGCCAGGGCCAGCGAGTCCCCCGTCAGGTCGGCCACGCCGTGAAAGATCTCCGGCGTCTGGTAGTTGTGCCCCAGCACGATGGCGTTCCGCTCCTTCTTCAGCCGTTCGATGGCCGCCACGTAGGGGGCGTGCACGGGCCACTCCAGCGCCGGGACCACGCCCTTGACCCGCTCGTAGACGCCGGCCGTCGCCGCCTGCACCTGGGGGCTGTAGGACAACTCGCTCTCCAACCGTTCCGACTGCATCACTGAGACCTCCTCTTATACTCAGTTTGAGCATATGACTGCCCAAAAAAATAACACCGAACACCCTTATACTACGATTGAGCATAAGGGCTGTCAAGGAGAAAATCGAGTTTCCCGCCTGGCTCAGGACAGCGGACCCGAGCCGGGCAGGCCGACACCCGGTGCCGGCCGCTCGCGCAACACTTCCCGGCGAAAGCGGAACAGTTCCGCGGGCCGGCCGCCGGTCTCGTGGTGCAGCTGGCTGGTCCCTTCCACCAGACCGCCTTTCTCCACCAGCCGCCGGAAGTTCTGCTTGTGCAGGCGGAATCCGGCCAGCGCTTCGACCAGCCGCTGCAGCTGCAGCAGCGTGAAGGCCGGGGGGAGCAGCTCGAAGACCACCGGGCGGTAGCGGAGCTTGCCGCGGATGCGGTCCAGGGCCGTGGCCAGGATCCGCCGGTGGTCAGCGAGCATGGGACGTCCGAACGACGCCGCGGCTTCGGTCGGGTCCGGAGCGCCCCGTTTCGCCTCCGCCACCAGTCCGGCCTCGAAGAGCAGCTCGTAGCGGTCCAGCACCCGCTCCCAGCTCCAGGAGACCCCCCCCGAACCGAAACAGAGCTCGATCCGCTCGGTGAGTTGGCGCTTTCGGGTGCGGCCCCGGCCCCGCGTCACCCAGGAGCGCAGCGCCGGCAGGACCTCTTTGTCCAGCATCGCGGGCCTCCCCTCGCGCCAGTCTTCCCAGGGGAAGTAGCCGTACCAGTCGCGCCAGTTGGCCTGCGGGCCCGGCGGAATGGTCTCGCGCACCAGCGCCAGGTAGGCCACCGAGACGACCCGCGCGCCCTCCCCGGCCGGACCCGGGTCCCGGTCCCGGTCTCCGAAGGTGTACAGCTGTTCCACGTAGCCGAGCTCGATGCCGGTCTGCTCGCGCACCCAGCCCCGCAGGCCCAGGTCGAGCGTGCGGTCACGCTGCGGATCGAGCGGCCCGTAGGGGAGCCCGTCCAGCGGGGCGGACGGCGGCGGAGACTGGTGGCGGACGGTCAGGATGCGCGGGATCTCGTCGGTGACGGCCACGATCACGGCGTTGAGGCCGATCTCGAAGGGGGACCGGGCGGACGGATGGCCGGCCGAGGTCCGGCTCATGACGGCTCCGCAGAGCCTTCGCCGCCCCGGCAGGCTTCGCAGGGACACGACTCGCGCAGGTACCCGAACGAGTAAATGCCGCTGGAGTGCCCGTCGTTGAAGTGAAACTGAATGGCGTAATGCCCGACCGGATCGGCTCCCGTGGCCCGGATCGTCTGCTGGCCCAGGATCGGCAGCGATCCGGGGTCTTGCTCCCGGGGCTGCGGCGGCCGGTCCTCACAGGTGGCGCAGGGGCATTTGCGGCGCAGGTAGGCGTGAGGATAGGTGGCCTCGTGCCCGTCGCTCCACGCGATCCGCACTCCGCCCGGGGCGCTCAGCTTCACCGATACGGGCACGGCCTGCATTCAAGTCTCGATCGACAAACCGGGGCGCCGGTTGCTGTTGACGATGGCCACCTGTTCCGTCACGGCCCGCGCGATGTCGGCGAAGGCCTTGGAGGAGGGGGTCTCTTCTCCGCTCTGGAGGGGCTCCCCGCGGTCGCTTCGCTCGCGGATCAGCGGAGAGAGGGGAATGGCCCCCAGGAAGGGAAACCCCAGCTCGCGGGCGGCCGACTCGGCCCCCCCGTGCCCGAAAATGTCGTCCCGCTCTCCACAGTGCGGACAGTGGTAGTAGCTCATGTTCTCGACCAGGCCCAGGACCGGGGTCTGCAGTTTCTTGAACATGGCGATCGCCTTGGAGGCCACCTCCAGCGCCAGGTCCTGCGGCGTGGAGACGATCACCGCTCCGGTCAGCGGCACGGTCTGGCAGAGACTCAGCTGGATGTCGCCGGTGCCCGGCGGCAGGTCGATCACCAGGTAGTCCAGCGGGCCCCAGTCGACCAGCCCCAGGAAGTCCTGCACCATCTTGTGGAGCATCGGGCCCCGCCAGATCACGGCCTCTCCCTGGGGGAGGAAGTAGCCCATCGAAATCAGCTTGATGCCGTCCCGCTCGGGCGGGACGATGCGGTTTTCAGCGGTCACCTCGGGCTGCTGGGAGACCCCCATGATCTTGGGAATACTGGGCCCGTAGACGTCGGCGTCCATCAGTCCGACTTTGGACCCGGCTCCGGCCAGGGCCACGGCCAGGTTGGCGGCCACCGTCGACTTGCCGACGCCCCCCTTGCCGCTGGCCACCGCCACGGTACTGTCGACTTCCGGGATCAGCCGTCGAAGATTCGGTTGCGAACTCATGTTCCCCCGTCCGTGAAAAACCTCAGCCTATCATGGATGGAGGGGACGGGATGAGGCTCGGATCGAGGCCGGGGAGGCGGGAAGGGAAGAGGCCTGCGGCGAGGGGATTGCGGTGGCGGGCCACCACAACCCCGCACCCGGTGGGCCGCTACTGGATGAGTCTGGGCCAGTGTCCCTCTGCCTTTTCGATGTTGCCGGGGATGTCCTTCTCCCAGCGCTTCTGTGCGCTGCCGTTGTAGTTCAGGTAGAGCTTGCCGTCCACGATTCGCCAGTAGTTCGGGCTGGCGTCGTAGAGGTACCCCTCACTGGCGGCGTAGGCGCAGTAGCCTCCGAACTGGGGCGCGTACTTTTCGGGGTCGGCCGCGAAGGCGGCCCGGTTGGCTTCCGAGACGAAGTGCCAGCTGGCGCCCTGCCACTCGAATACGTGGCTGGAACTTCCCTTGGCCGGTTTGCCTTCCGTGAAGTATGACACCGCGTCGTAGCCCTTCAGGGCCACGCCGCGCTTGGTGTTGACCGGGTCCCCCGCGTGCGCCAGCGGAATGCCCAGCCCCAGGGCCATTGCGATCAGGAAAACGACGCGCTTGAAGAATCTTCGCATGATCAGAATCTCCTTTTCCCTCGCGTGCCGGTCTCGCCCCTGAAACCTCTTCGATTGTCGCACAACTCGACCCACGGGTTCGAGTGGCTCGCCGGCACGCTCTCTGCGAGGAGAGTCGCTGCCCGGGGGGAAAACTCACAGGGGGCCGGGGGCGGGCCGGCGGCTGGAGGCCACCACTCGTCCCGAAATCTCCCGGCGCAGCGGCTGGACCAGCAGCAGGCAGGAGAGCAGCCGTCCCGTCACCATTGCCGCGGCGGTGGCCAGCGCCCCCACCGCGTCCAGCCAGCCGATCGCCACCACCAGCACGGCGGCCAGAGCCCCGACTTCCAGGACCGTGGCGGCCGTGATCCAGCGGGTCACCCGCAGGTTGACCAGCATGGCGCGCTGAAAGGAAAGCCAGATGGAGAGCGCCGGCATCGCCACTACCCATTGCAGGGTGGCGGCAGCCAGGCCGGAGAGTTCTGCGTCGAGTCCCGAGACGTCCTGAAACCAGACCTGGCGCAGCGGACTGAAGGCGATCATCGCCAGGGCGGCGCTGGAGGCGAGCGCCAGGCCGGCGGCGAAGTTCCGCAAGGGGAGGTAGCCCTCCCAGCGGCGCCCGATCAGAGCGATGGCCACTTCCTGGTAGGCCAGCCCCAGGCTGCGGAACACGAACACCAGGGAATTGACCACCGGCAGCACGGCCAGCGACTCCAGTCCCAGGCGGCTGCGGGCCACCAGCAGCGTCATCAGCGGGTGAATCCCCATGCTCAGCAGCGAGGTCAGGGCCAGCGGAGAGTAGAACTCCCAGATGCGCCGGTAGTCGAGCCGCTCGCCGGCTGCCCGGCGGGGGAGCCGGGCCAGCGCCTCCCGGACCATCCAGCGGCTGGCGACGGCCTCGGCACAGACGCCCGCCGACAGCGCGGCCGCCGCCATCCAGGCTCCCGGCCAGGCCGACCACCCGAAGAGCAGGGCGGCGGTCAGGCCCATCGCCGACAGCCGGATCACCGTCCCGTAGGCCACGCGGCGCGTCTGATCGCTGCGGATCATGATCCCCTGGTAAAAGCGCCGGTAGCCGATGACGCCGGGCCAGGGAAGCAGGATGATCAACGCGGCATGGGTCAGCCAGGCCACCTCGGGGACCAGTCCGATCCAGGACAGGAAAACCATCCGGAAGACGGGCGGCGTCACCAGCAGCAGTTGGAACCCGGTCACGGCCAGGTTGAGCGCGAAGGTGAAGTTGCGCAGCTTGCGGTAGCTGTCCAGGTCGTCGACCAGCGCGGTGGAAGCGCTCATCATCATGATCACCGGAGCCTCGATCAGCAACGCGAAGGAGAGGGCGACTCCGTAGGCGGCCAGATTGAACTTGGGCTCGGCCAGCCGCGAGATGAGCGCCGCCAGCAAGGGACCCTCCACGGCCATCATCAGCCAGGTGGAAGCCAGCGGCATCCAGAAAACGAAAATGCGGACCCAGGGCGCCCGGCCGGCGTGGTGCCCCGCGCTGTCTGCAGACTCCGGCTGCTTCACCGGCACAGCATGCTCGAGGTCCGGAGCGAAGTCCAGCGCCGGCCGGCCCACCCCTGAAGAATTTACCGTGTCCTTCCCTCGGCGGCCTCTCCGCCCTCGCCGCTGTAAAGTATTGAATCGGAGCGCTTTGTCACTTTCGGGGGTGGGCTGGCACGTTGCTTGCTACACTGAGGTTGCAATGTCCGTGAACGCATGTAGTACCCGCCCGGGCGGGAAAACCAAGGGGGTAGAGAGATGTTTCGACTGTTTCTGATCATGGCGCTGATGGCCTTCGGGTCGGCGCCCGCACACGCCCAGTTGGGCAAATTGATGGAAAAGCTTGGCGTCGACAAATCCGACGACGACCTGGACGACGACACGGTGGCTTCGGGCCTGAAGGAAGCTCTGCGCGTCGGCACCGGAAACACGGTGGACATCACCGGACAGGTGGACGGCTACTTCGGCAACGAGGCGATCAAGATCCTGCTGCCGGACAACATCCAGAAGGCGGAACGGGGCCTGCGGATGGCCGGTTTCGGCGACCAGCTGGACGAGTTCGTGCTGAGCATGAACCGCGCGGCCGAGAAAGCGGCGCCCTTCGCCCGGGACATCTTCTGGGGTGCCATCAAGGAAATGACCATTTCCGACGCCCGCGGCATTCTGACGGGTGGGGACACCGCGGCCACGGAGTACTTCCGGGACAAGACGAGTGACCGCCTGACGGAGGCGTTCCGGCCCATCGTGAACGAGTCGATGGAGGATGTTGGCGTCACCCGGCAGTATCAGGCCATTTCCGGAAAGCTGAAGTCGATTCCCTTCATGCGGGCCGACGATATGGACCTGGACTCCTACGTGGTGGGCAAGGCCCTGGACGGGCTCTTCCACGTCCTGGGCGAGGAAGAAAAGAAGATCCGGCAGAACCCGGCCGCCCGGGTCACCGACCTGCTGCAGAAAGTGTTCGGACGATGAAAACCCTGATCTGGCTGCTGGCGGCGGCAGCCGCCCTTCTGATCATTCGCTGGATGGCCTCCCGGCTCGCCGCCATGCGCAATTCGCCGGCCGGCACGGTCCCGGCCGGTCCCGCGGCGCCGCGAGAGGAGAACGTGGTGGACATCGAGCCGCGGCGGTTCGGGCCTCCTTCGTCGGGGGCGGGCGACCCGCTCGAGGTGATCCGGGCTGCGCTCCCCGCCATGTCCAGCGAGGACATCGAGCACCTGCTGGACATGGGGGCCACGCTCAAGCCGGGAGCGGAAGCGCTCTTCCGGTCGGAACTGGCCCGCCGCCGCGAGGAAGCGGAGCTGTAGGCGGAGGTGGGACGGGCATCCCTGCCCGTCATTCCGGATTGAAGGGATGACGGCCTGGAAGGCTGTCTCACGTGAAGGCCGTGCCGCGGTCACACCCAGTCGAGGGTGCGCTCGACGGCTTTGCGCCATCGAGCGTAGCCTTCTTCCCGGCGCGTCTCGTCCCAGCGGGGCTCCCACTGCCGGTCGGCCCGCCACTTCGCCCGCAGTTCGAAGGGGGACAGCCAGACGCCGGCCGCCAGGCCCGCCGCGTAGGCCGCGCCCAGGGCGGTGGTCTCCGTCACCCGGGGGCGCACCACGGCCACGCCCAGCACGTCCGCCTGCAGCTGCATCAGGGTATCGTTGACGGTGGCGCCGCCGTCCACTTTCAGCAGCTCCAGTTGCACCCCCGAATCCTGCGTCATTGCCTCGAGCACTTCGCGCGTCTGGTAGCAGATGGCTTCCAGGGTGGCGCGGGCCAGGTGACCGCGGTTGTGGAAGCGGGACAGGCCCACGATGGCCCCGCGGGCGTCCGACCGCCAATGGGGGGCGAAGAGCCCGGAGAAGGCCGGGACGAAACACATGCCTCCGCTGTCGGGCACCCTGTTGGCCAGCTCCTCGATCTCGTCCGCCGAGCGGATCAGACCGATCTGGTCGCGCAGCCACTGCACCGCCGAGCCGGTCACCGCGATCGACCCCTCCAGGGCGTAGACGGCCGGGTCCCCGCCCAGCCGGTAGCAGGGCGTGGTCAGCAGACCCGCCTCCGAGTCGACGATCCGCTCGCCGGTGTTCAGCAGCATGAAATTTCCGGTGCCGTACGTGTTCTTGGCCTCTCCCGGCGAGAAGCAGACCTGCCCCACGGTGGCGGCCTGCTGGTCGCCCAGGATGCCGGTGATCGGCACCTCCGCGCCCAGAGGGCCGTCCTTGCGGGTGATGCCGAAGCCGTTCGGGTCGGAGGAGGGCCGGATCTCCGGCAGCAGTTCGCGCGGGATGCCGAATATCTCCAGCAGATCCCCGTCCCAGTCCAGCGTCTTCAGATCCATCAACATTGTGCGGCCGGCGTTGGTGACGTCGGTCAGGTGGCGGCCGCCGTCC
>JBFGHG010000056.1:0-9661 GCA_041578395.1 Acidobacteriota bacterium | reverse complement strand
GGGGCACGGGCGTCTCGTCCTCCAGTTGAAAGCGGGTCCAGAGCCGCCCGGCCTCGTCCGTCTCGGCCTCGCTCAGCCCCAGATAGCCGGTGTAGAACTCCCGCCAGTTGGACAGGCGGCGGGCCGCCTGGTCGTACTCCTCCGGGTCCGAAGCGGCCGGGGCGCGGGCCGCGACTTCGGGGTGAAACTGGGCCAGGATGCGGCGGGTGACGTTGTAGTTCTTCCGCCGGGTGTCGGCCAGAGTGCCGTCGAAATCCCAGAGAAACGCGCGAACCTTCAAGATCGGTGAACCTCCCGCACAGGCTTCGGTCATTGTAGCAGGGGGGAACGACACCGGGTTGCACTCGGGGGCCGACTTTTCCGACAATCGGGAGGGATCACGGGAGCGGGCCAACAACGACGAAACGAGCGAATCATGATCACAATCAGCTCCCGGGTCTTCCTCTTCCTCCTTTGTTCGAGCGCGACGCTGCTGGGGCAGGGCGTGCAGCTGGTCCCCGTGGCCGATGGCTTCGAGAGCCCCGTCTACGTGACCCACGCCGGCGACGGCAGCCGACGGCTGTTCGTCGTCGAGCAGCCGGGCCGCATACGCATCGTCCGCGGGAACGGCCAGGTCGTGGGGGCGCCCTTTCTGGACATCACGGCGCTGGTCCGGGACGGCGGCGAGCGGGGTCTGCTGGGACTGGCCTTTCACCCCGGCTACGCGTCCAATGGCCGCTTCTTCGTCAACTACACGCGCACCAGCGGAGGCCAGCTCGAGACGGTCATCGAGGAATACCAGGTCGATCCGATCGATCCGGACCGGTCGCAGCCGCAGGGGCGGGTGCTGCTCACCTACGATCAGCCGTTCACCAACCACAACGGCGGGTCGATCGCCTTCGGCCCCGACGGCTTCCTCTACATCGCCAGCGGCGACGGCGGCGCAGGCGGCGATCCGCTGGGGCACGGGCAGCGGCTGAACTCGCTGCTGGGCAAGATCCTGCGGATCGACGTCGATTCGGGCGATCCGTTCGTGGTGCCGCCGGACAACCCCTTCGTCGCCCGCCCCGGCGCGCGGCCGGAGATCTATGCCTACGGCCTGCGAAACCCCTGGCGACTCTCCTTCGACCGCTCGACCGGCCGGCTCTTCACCGCCGACGTGGGACAGAACACCTGGGAGGAAGTCGACCTGATCGAAAGCGGCGGCAACTACGGATGGGTCGTCATGGAAGGCCCCGACTGCTTTCCCCCGGCGGGTTCGCAGAACTGCGACCGGGACGGGCTGATCCTGCCCATCGACGCCTACGGGAGGACGCTGGGCCAGTCGGTGACGGGCGGCTACGTCTACCGCGGCTCGCGCCGGACGCCGTTTTGGGGACGGTATTTCTTCGGGGATTTCGTCTCGGGCAACCTGTTCGTTCTGGCGGAAGTGGCGCCCGGCCAGTGGGAGCGCACCCTGCTGATGGACACCGGCCGCAACATCAGCTCCTTCGGGGAGGACGAGCAGGGGGAACTGTACCTGGTCGACTACGGCGGCGAGGTGCTGCGGCTGGAGCTGGCCGAGGCCCCGGAAGT
Organism: Acidobacteriota bacterium; assembly: GCA_041578395.1. Taxonomy (GTDB): domain Bacteria; phylum Acidobacteriota; class UBA6911; order RPQK01; family JANQFM01; genus JBFGHG01. Next base: position 8,107 of record JBFGHG010000056.1, on the reverse strand, counting down.
CCGCGCCTATGCCCAGCTGGCCCTGGGGGGCGGCTTCCGGGACATCGTGCTGGCCTCCAACCGCTCGGACGAGGCGTGGGAGGGGACGGTGCAGCTTCGGCAGGGGGATGGTGAGGTGTGGGACACGCCCTGGAGCCTCAACGGCGCGGACCGCTCCGGGGAAAGCGAACTCTCGCTGCAGCTGCCGGCCCACGGGACGATGCGGCTGGAGCTGGGCGGTGACGAGACGGCCCGCGAGGGCTACCTGCTGATCTCGGCCGGCGAAGGCTCGAATCTCGCCGACGTAGCCGTCTCGTTCTTCTACAACTTCCTGGACGGCACCGGCCTGGTCGATTCGACCGCCAGCCTGCCGGCCGAGGCGGCGTCCCTCTACCGCTTCCCGGTGGAGTCGTCGGCAGGCGTGGACACGGGCGTGGCCTGGGCGGCGTTTCCGGGACTCCGCCCCAACTCGGTCCGGCTGCGTCTGTACGACGGAGACGGGACCCTGGTCGGCGGTGAGGTGCGTCCCTTCGACGGCCACGAGGCGTTCTTCTTCAGCGAGCGCTTCGTGCTGGGGGACGACTTCGCAGGTCTGCTGGAGCTGGAGGCCGATCTGCCGCTGGCAGTGACGGTCCTGCGTCAGGAGCTGACGGCCGACGGGTTTCAGCTGACCACGATCCCCGCCGAGAAGTGAGCCGGAGCCGAGCTCATCCCGAGGGCAACCGGGAGCGGGCCTGGGCGATCAGGTCGGCCGGCTGCAGAGCCCAGAGCCGCAACGCCCCGTCCCGCTCGAGCGAGGCCAGCCAGCGTCCGTCCGGACTGACCCGCAGCCGGACCGGCTCCCACTCGTGCTCGATCCGGGCGAACTCCACCGCCGAAGCGAGGTCCCATACGCGTGTATCGAAGCCCGCTCCGTGGGTGACGATGACCGGTCCGCCGGGTTGTTTCGCCGCCGCGCGCGCGCCGGAGTGCGGCAGCTGGAGGACGGCCTCTCCGGTGCCGGAGTCACGCAGTTCGACGAAGTCCCGGCTCAGCGTCACCAGGTGTGCCCCGTCTTCGGTGTGGGTGAGGCTCGAAGCGGTCTGATCCTCGGCCCTCCCCGGCAGAGACATGGTGCGCGTCGTCCCGTCGCCCAGATTCACCAGGTGCAACTGCCGCTCCCATCCTCCCCGCGTAGACCTCCCCGTGACGACCGACAGCCGCCCGCTCTCCCCATGGAGCGTCCAGGCCAGGAGCCGGGAGTCGAATTCGAGTGTCCGTTCCGGCGAACTCTGCCCCTGCCGGTAGACCGCCAGCCGGGCCTCCTGCTCGTCGGGCCGTTGGACCCGAAACCGCGGGTCTCGGGCCGGCCACGGACCCGGCTCCCTTTCCGACAGAGGCTGGTAGGAGCTGTCCGCGGGCAAGTCCCAGGCGTAGGCTCGGTGACCGCTGCGCGCCCGGACCAGCCGGCCTTCGAATTCGACTTCGTCCAAGGGCTCCGGTGCCTTCAGTGTCGCGTACTCTCGTCCCCCTTCCAGCCGCCAGGTTTGAATCTGCCCATTACCGATCGTCACGGCGGTGTCTCCGTCCGGCCCCAGCGCCAGGGCGGCCAGGTCTCCGGAGAACCCGAGCCGAACCTGGTCCCGCCGCGCCAGGCCGAAACCGGGCTTGAATCGGCGGAACGACACCCAGCTCGAACCGGGAACAGCCAGCCACCGGGTGGCGGGACTCCAGGCCATGGCCGGTGACGGCTGGACCAGCTGCTCCGAAACCCGAAAAGTGCTCATCAGGAGCGGTCCGGGTCGAAGCGGTTCGAGTCCGAACCCCACGACGTCACCCCGGGCGCCGACGAGCACCTGGTCCGGGGCGCTGGTCCAGCGAATCCAGTTGCGCCGGCCTTCGAACCGGAAGCTGCGCTGCGGGCTCGTCCCCCCCAGGTCGACGACCGTGAGCAGCGTGTTTCGATCCTCGAGGTTGCGGACCAGAAGGGCCGCCTGTTCGGCCCGGGGACGCAAGTCGAGGTCGAGGACCAGGTCGGGATTTGCACCGAGCGCGAGAGGCTCCGGAGAACCGACCTTCCAGACCCTGCTTCGCGCCGACGCCACGAGTGCGTAGAGCAGCCCCCCGCCCCCCGCCCGGACCGAATAAGAACGGCCCGGCGCCTGAAAAACCGCCACCCGTGAGCATTCGTCCAGGTCGAGGACCGTCAGGGTCGTGGTGTCCCGGGTGCCGTGGTAGGACGCCACGGCCAGCCGGCCTCCCCCCACGACGGGCATCACGCCGGTCAGCGACGCGCCTTCTACGAGCGGAAATCGGCAAACGGCACGATCTTCCCGCCGCACCGAGTCCCACACGAGCAGACTCTCCGGACCGTAGGCGGCTGCTGCGAAACGGCCCTCGGCATCGATCGCCGCCGCGCGGATGTCGCCCGGGCCCAGCTGGCGCCGGGCGAGTACTCCCGGCAGCAGAGCCATCGTCTCCCGAAGCGCCTGGTCGGCCTCCACCAGGCGTTCGCCGGCGGCGCTCGAGCGCCGGGTCGCCTCGATCGCCTTTCGCGTCGCCTGGACCAGCTGGCCCGGGGGCCAGAGCTGGTCGCGCTGCTGCTCGGCCTGGTAGATCAGTTTGCGGGCCTGCACGATTTCCTGCTGGCGCAACTTCTCCTGGTTCTGAAGATACGCCCAGAAGCCCAGGATGCCGACCACCAGGATCAGTACGCCGAGGGCGATCAGACGCTGCCGGCGGCGCTTTTCGGCCACCCTCCTGCATTCCAGGAGGAACGCGACCTGCAGCTCGGTCGCCGTCGGTTCGCGGTCGGTGGCCTGGGCCAGCCAGCTCTCGAAGTGATCCAGCTGGCCGGCCGGCAACGCCGCCAGCGCTTCGGTGCGGCCCTGCCGCTTCCACTCCTGCGCCCGGTCCAGCAGCAGAGTATGGTCCTGAACCCAATCCAGGTCGGTCTCGATGGCCGCCACCAGAATCCGCACCGCGGCTTCGTACTCCGCTTCCGCCGTGAAGTCGATCCAGTTCAACCTGGACAGATCACGAGGCAGGCTCTCGGCCTCCACGGCCCGGGCCAGGACGGGGATCAGCCGTTTGTGCTGGCGAACCGCGTGAGACAGCTCCTGCTCCAGGCAGACCGTGGACCCGACGAAGTCCGGGCTCGTAACGAACACGCAGGCGTCTGACCGTTCGATGGCCCGGCGAATCTCCTCCAACCAGTCGGCGGTGGGGAGAATGCCCTCCAGATCGACCCAGACTTCGTACCCCTCGGCGGTCAGGGACTCGCTCAGGCGCCGGACGAATTCGAGGTCCTCGCGCGCGTAGGACACGAAGACTCGGGCGCCTCGTTCGCCATGTGACTCGGGCGGAGTCATACCCGGATTATAGTGATGTCGGACGCTCCCTCACGGAAAGAGCGGTCGTCAGGGGTGGAACAGCAGGCCGCGGGCCGCCTTCTCCTCGAGCAGCTGCGGCGGCCGAAACCGCTCGCCGAACCGCTCGCGCAGCTTCTCCATCCGCCCCAGCAGCTCGGACGCCCCCAGCGTGTCGGCCCAGCGGAAGGGGCCGCCCAGAAAGGGCGGAAAGCCGAGCCCCAGGATCGCCCCCAGGTCGCCGTCGCGCGGACAGTGCAGGATGTCCTCCTCGAGGCACCGGATCGCCTCGCCGACCATCACCAGCGCCAGCCGCTGCTGAATCTCCTCCTCCGGCACCGGACGCCGTCCCGACCCGCCGAAGTAGCGGTAGATCTCCTCGTTGACCGTCTTCTTCTTGCCGTCGTAGCGGTAAAATCCGCTGCCGCCTTTGCGGCCCTTGTAGCCCGCCTCGACCAGCTCGGCCGCCTTGGGGTCGCTCTCCAGCCCCCGGGCTTCGAACATCGGCGCCAGCACGCCGGCCACGTGCGCCCCCACGTCCAGCCCCACCTCGTCCATCAACGCCGCCGGGCCCACCGGAAACCCGAAGCGCTTCATGGCCCGGTCCAGCTCCTCCACGCGGGCGCCTTCGCCCAGCACCAGCATCGCCTCGTTCATCATCGGCGCCAGGATGCGCGTAGTGTAAAAGCCGGGGCCGTCCCCCACCACGATCACCGTCTTGCCCTGGCGGATTCCGACCTCCACCGCGGTGGCGCGGGCCCAGTCGGCGGTCTGATCCGTCACGATGATCTCGAGCAGGGGCATCTTCTGCACCGGCGAGAAGTAGTGCATCCCCAGGACCGTCTCGGGACGGCTCGACGCCTCGGCGATGCTGGCGATCGGCAGCGAGGAAGTGTTGCTGGCGAAGACGGCCGTCTCCGGCAGGTGCTCCTCGACCTCCCGCAGGATGCGCTGTTTCAGCTCCAGGTCCTCGAAAACCGCCTCGATCACCAGCGGCAGCCGCGAAAAGCCGCGGTAGTCGACCACGCCGTGCAGACGGCTGAAGATCTGGTCGCGTTGGAAGGGGGACAGGATTCGCTTCCTGGTCTTGCGCTCCAGGGCGTCCCAGATGCCCTTCTCGGCCCGTGCCAGCGCCTCCTGGTCGATCTCTTTGAGATACACCTCCAGCCCGCGCTGGATGCTGACGTCGGCCACTCCGCTGCCCATCAGGCCGCCTCCCAGCACCGCCAGGCGGTCGACCCGCCGCGCCTCTTCCCGCAACGGCGACTTCTTGGCGCTGTTCATGGCGAAAAAGAGGTTCACCAGCTGGCGGCACTCGGGAGTGGCCATCAGCTTCTCGAAGTTCTCCGCCTCCTTCGCGAGCCCCGCCTCCAGACCCTTGCTCAGGCCGACGCGCACGGTTTCCAGGATACGCGCGGGCGCCGGGTAGTTCCCCCGGGTGCGCCTGGCCACCATTTTGGCCGCCTGGCGAAAGATCACCGCCCGCCCCAGCGGGTTGCCCTCCAGCAGCCGCTCCACCCAGTTGCGGCGGTCTGCACGACGGTACGGCTTGCGAGCCAGCTCGAGGGCCGCCTTGCGGGCCGCCTCCGCCAGGGTCGCCGGGGCCACGATCAGGTCGACCAGGCCCATCTTGCGGGCCGGGTAGGGATAGACGTTGCGGCCCGTCAGCAGCAGGTCCAGAGCCCGCTGCAGCCCGATCAGCCGCGGCAGCCGCTGGGTGCCCCCGCCGGCCGGCAGCAGGCCCAGCTGCACTTCGGGCTGTCCCAGCACCGTCTTGGGGGAGTCGGTGGCGATCCGGTAGTGGCAGGCGAGCGCCACCTCCAGGCCGCCTCCCAGCGCCGCTCCGTGAATGGCGGCGACCACGGGTTTTTTCGACTCCGCCATGCGGCTCAGCAAGGCGTTGCCCTGACGGCTCATCTCCTCGGCTTGACCGGTGCCGGCCATCTGCATGAAGCGTTCGATGTCCGCCCCCGCGATGAAGGTGTCCGGCTTGCGGCTGATCAGCACCGCCGCCTGGACGTCGGGGTCCCCCTCCAGGTCGTCCAGCATGGCGCCGAACTCGTCCAGCAGGTCCAGCGAGAGCTTGTTCACCTTCTCGCCCGGCTGGTCGAGCCAGACCATCGCCACGCCTTCCTTCTTCTCGACCTCCATGAAGCTCATGCCCGCTCCTCCACACGGCGCAGCAGGATGGCACTTCCCAGCCCCCCGGCAGCGCAGGAGGCCACCAGGGCCCACTCGCCTCCTTCCTGCTCGAGCCGCTTGGCCGCCGTCGTGACCAGCCGCGCGCCGGTGGCGCCGAAGGGATGGCCCAGCGAGAGCGACCCGCCCCGGGTGTTGAAGCGCTCCATCGGGATCTCGCCCACCTTGCGGTCACGGCCCAGGTGCTCGCGGGCGAACTCGTCGGAGTCCAGGCACTTCAGGTTGGCCACGATCTGGCCGGCGAAGGCCTCGTGGAACTCGAACACGTCGATATCCCCTGCTTTCAGCCCGTTGCGGTCCAGGATGCGCGGCGTAGTGTAGGACGGACCCAGCAGCAGCGCGTCGCGCGGGTCCTGCGCCGAATAGACGAAATCGTGAATCGCCACCCGCGGCTCGAAACCCGCCAGCCGGGCGGTAGACTCCGCCATCAGCAGCACCAGGGCGGCGCCGTCGGTCAGGAAGGAAGAGTTGCCCGCCGTCACGTTCCCGTACGGCTTGACGAAGGCCGGCTTCAGGCTGGACAGCTTTTCCAGCGTGGTGTCGGCCCGCACGCCGTTGTCCTCTGCCACCACCTCGAAGCCGGGCGGGACACGGACCGCCTCCACCTCGTCGTCCAACAGCCCCTGCTCGGCCGCCTCCGCCGCCAGCCGGTGGGAACGATAGGCGTACTCGTCCTGCTCGCGGCGGGTGGCGCCGAAGCGTCCCGCCAGCCGTTCGCAATCCTCTCCCATCGTCAGGCCGGTGGAGAACTCCGAGATCGAGGGGATCTCGGGCAGCAGATCCCGCCAGCCCAGGCCCTGCAGAAAACCGAAGTAGTCGGTGAAGGAGCGGTAGCGCTGCGACTCCACCAGTTTCCGGCGGAACTTCTTGCGGTAGCGGATGGGAATGTCCGAGAGGCTTTCAGTCCCCCCCGCGATGACCGTTCGCGCCCGGCCCGCCCGGATGGCGTCCACACCCGAGGTGACCGCCTGATTGGCGGAAATGCACGCCTGCGTGACGGTGTGCGCCGGCGTCGAGACCGGAATGCCGGCCGCCAGCGCCGCGTCGCGCGCCACGTTGCTGGTCTGAAAGTTGGAGACCACCGTCCCCATCACCACCAGGTCCACCGCCTCGGGCGCCAGTCCCGTCTTTGCGATCAGTCCCGCCAAGGCCATCCGGGCCAGGTCATAGGAAGTCAGATCCCGGTACCCGGTCCCGCTGCGCTGAAACGGGGTCCTGTTCCCGTTCACGACTACGACGTTCTCCGTAGGCCTGGCCTGATCCCCACTGCTCATTCCCGATTCCTCATTTCAAAGCACGAGTTCCGCGCAGACGAACCCCAGGTAGGTCCCCGCCGCGTACCCCAATGACCCCACCAGGATGGACGGCAGCAGCAGGTCCTGCCTCCCCAGGCTGCGGGCCGCCGCCAGCGCCGACGTGGGGCCCCCGATATTGGCCTGCGAGGCCACCGCCAGCACTCCCCAGTCCCGGCAGAAGAGCCGACCCAGCGAAAACACCACCAGTCCGTGCACTGCCACCGCCAGCAGGGCGAACAGCATCAGCCTGCCGGCCAGCGCCCCGATGCTGCCCAACGCCGAGAGGTCGCAGTGCGCGCCGATGACCGCCAAAAACAGGTACACGGCGAACATCCCCAAAGGCCGGATGGCCCCGATGCGGGCCACCGCCGGAACCTGGGCCAGCGCCAGGGCCATGCTGGTCAGCAGCAGGACCGACGGAATGGGCAGCCCCCACCCGGCCAACGCGTCCGCGGCCAGGTCGGAGAGCCAGATCGCAGCAGTGCCCACACCCAGCAGCAGTCCCAACTCCAGCGGCCCCACGCTGGCCGAATCTTGATCGGCGGCGGCCGCCTGCCCGTCGCCATTCGCGGAGACGCGCCCGAGCAGCCGCGGCAGACCGATGGTCACGATCATCCAGAGCGTCGTGACGATGTTGTCCACCGCCACGGCCCCAGCGTACAGGTTGCCCTGCTCGACCATGCCGTAGTGCAGCGCCAGGGCATTGAAGTTGATCGAGCCTCCGGTGTAGGTCCCCACGAACATCCCCGCCAGGGCGGGGTACAGTCCGCCGAGAGCGTCCGGCAGTCCCGCAATCCAGCCGGCCACCGGCACGGCCACGAAGGTCCCCGCCGCCCCCACCCCGAAGGCGGCCAGCATGGTCCCCCCCGCCCGGGCGATCCCGCGCAGGCTGACCTGCAGCAGAGGGAGGAAGATGGCCAGCGGCGCCACGTAGGCGAAGATGCCGTCGTAGACGGGCGACTGCGAGGCCGGGACGATCCCCAGGTTGGCCGTGACCGCGGTCAGCACGATCACCGCCAGCGCGGTCCCCACGTGCCTCAGGAAGGTCCGGCGGACCAGCCATTCGGTCAGCGCGACGTTGGCGCACAGAATTGCCGCAACCCCAAGCGGTTCCATGACGCGGCACAGCCTACCATGCGGTGAGCCGGCCACGGGGACGGCCGGCCGTCACGGCTACGCCTCGACTGCCTCTTTTCGGGGCGGCGCCTCGGTGGTCGCCGAGTCCGGCTCCGAGTCGGGCCGGTGGTCCGCCAGCAGCTGCTCGAGCGAGGGCAGCTGGCCCCGCAT
>JBFGHG010000055.1:0-9691 GCA_041578395.1 Acidobacteriota bacterium | reverse complement strand
GGTAGGCGGCGATCCGCTCGCCCCGCAGCAGGACCCAGGCGGGACACCCCTGCTGCAGGCACTTGCGGAAATAGGCGGGGCTCCAGGGAGGGTCGAAGGTGAGCCGCTCGATGCGATGCACCGCCGGGATGTCGGAGATGCGCATGCGGCGCATTCGTGGCGCAGCCGAATCCGTCATGACCGGCTCCACTGCATTGCGGGCCGCCATCAGCTGCGGCCGGCCTTTCCCGCCCAGCCGGTCAGGACGTCCAGGACTTCCCGCCGCACCTCGTCCCGGCTGCGGCCGCTCTTCTTGGGGACCGAAAAGGAGTGGTCCCCACCCTCCACGACGTGCAGCTGCACCGGGCCGGGAATCGAGGGGAGCGCTTCGCGCAGCAATTCGAGGTCGCAGAGCGCGTCGCGGCTGCCCTGGACGAACAGCGCCGGGCAGCGGATCTCCGGGAAGTGGCTGCTGCGGATCTGGGCCGGGCGCCGGGGCGGGTGCAACGGATAGCCCAGGAAGAAGACCCCGTCCAGCGGATCCCCTGCGGCGGCCAGATAGGAGGCGATGCGGCCCCCCATTGACTTGCCCCCGATCAGGACCCGGCCGGGGGCGGGGCGGTGGGCGTGTAGCTCGGACAGCACGCGCCGGTAGGCCGCTTCCAGCACCGGCCCTCGGTCGGGCGCCTTGCGGCCGTCCTGCTTGTAGGGGAAGTTGAACTTCACCGTCAGGAATCCGGCGCGGCACAGGTGTTCGTGAAAGTAGCAGACGAACTCGTGGTCCATCCCCGCGCCAGCTCCGTGAGCCAGCACCAGCGCGGCCGGTACCGGTGCCGACTGCGACTCCGGGTAGGCCCAGACGGTGCCCACGCTCCGCCTGGGATCGACCGCCAACGTCCGCTCCAGCAGTTTCATCCCGACTCCGGAGCCCTCACTCCGCCTCGCCCTCCTCGCTTTCCGGCGCACGCTGCGAAAGCTCGTGGTCGACCAGGAAGAGGCCGCTGGGGGAGTCCTTGACCAGCTCCAGCTTGTCGATGACCGCCTTGGTGGAGGCCAGTTCCTCGACCTGCTCGGTGACGAACCACTGCAGGAAGATCTGGGTGGCGTGATCCCCTTCCGCGATCGCCTGATCGCTCAGCCGGTTGATCCGCTGCGTGATCTCCTCCTCGTGCTCGTAGGCCGCGCGGAAGGCGGCCAACGGGTTGTCCCAGTCTTTGGGGGGCGTGTCGATGGCCGTCAGCACCACCCGCCCGTCGCGGTCGTGAATGTAGTCGTAGAACTTGAGCCCGTGAGCCAGTTCCTCCTGCGCCTGCATCCGCATCCAGTTGGCGAGCCCCAGCAGGTTGACGTCCTCGAAGTAGGCGCACATGGCCAGGTACATGTAGGCCGAGTAGAGTTCGGCGTTGAGCTGCTCGTTGAGGGCAGCCTCCATCTTCGCGCTTGGCACCAGCGGTTCTCCTTTCTATCCCAGAAAGGCCACATTCTAAACCAAGTGGAGGTGGCGCGGGCATCCCTGCCCGCGATTCCGGAACCGATCCAGCTCGGGCCGCCAGAGGAACCCTTTCGACTATACTTCGTACTATCCGGTTGAACGGCCCGCGGCACGGGTGCCCGAGGCCTCGGAAGAAAGGACGAAACACGATGACGAAGAGACTGATGCTGCTGGCCGCGGCCGGCGCTTTACTGCTGGCCTTCACTCCGCACGGAAACATCCCCGGCAAGGCGGAACTGGAGGTCGACGGCGGGACGATCGAGATCGACTACGTCGCGCCCGAGCTGAAAGGCCGGGACCTGCTGGCCAACCTGAAACGGCCCGGCGCCAACCCCTGGCGCCTGGGCGCGGACCGGCCCACCACCCTCTCCACGCCCGTCGACCTCGCTTTCGGAGAAGACACTCTCGGCTCGGGCCGCTACACACTGCGGGTGTACTGGGACGACGAGGACCGCTGGTGGCTGCGGGCCTACGACTCGGGACAGTCGGTGGCCGCCACGCTGCCCCTCGAGAAGTCGACGTCCGACCAGAGCGAGGAGCACCTCGTGATCTCGCTGGACGGGTCTGCCGGCAACGCCTCCATCCGCATCCAGTGGGGCACTCACGTGCTGGACGGGACCTTCTCCGCAGCCGGGTAAGGGCCTCTGGAGTGCGCAGGCTTGCCTGCGCTTCGATTCGCGTCGCCTCGGTGCCGCACCGGGCCGGCAAGCCACCGCACTCCACCAAGAAATTCTCGCCCCGAAACCTCTGCCGGCTTAAACCTTTCAAAGAACAGGCCTTACCCTGCCGGAATTTTTTGCGGCTTATGTTTGACAAACTGGAGGTCTACTTGTAGACTATATCCATCATTGAACAACGCGGAGCTTGTCCGGGAGAGTCATGCGAACACGTATCACGCGAGAGAACGACGACCCCAGGGTCACCACTCTCCGGTTACCGCACCCGCGCTGAGCGGGGCACACCCGACTTATGGTTGGGATGAGGTGATGGTTATGACCTGCTCAGATAGTGAGTAAGCCTCCTCTGGTCCCCAAGCAGGACATCGTCACCTCATCCGAGTCATAAGCCGCGGACGTCGCCTCCGACTCCTCACTCCTCGTCGAACAGAACCGGCGTGCCCACGAAGCTGGGCGCGCTGGAGACCATGACCGTGGTGGGCAGACCCGAGAGGATCTCCCTGTTCGCGCGCATGAACCCCGTCACCCGCTGCTCGTCGTCGGGCGGCAGCTGCAGCCCCATCATCACCAGGTCGGCGCGCGCGCTTTCCCGGTGCATGATGGAGGCGATGCTGTCGTCCCCATCCCGGACCAGGACGCGGGCCGTCACGTCCAGCCGGGTCTTCTCAACGATCTCCTCGAGGCGCTTCTCGGTCGGCTGACGCAGCTTTTCGCGCTCGACCACCGTCATGACGCGCACCTGGGCGTCGCGAAACCGGTCGTCGGCGGTCAGCAGGAAGGCCAGCATCAGCATCATGGCTCCGTTGCTGCGCAGTCCCCGCCACCAGATGTCGATCCGGTTGCCCAGCCCGAAGCCGCGGTCGGGGTCGAAGCGGACCACGATCAGCGAACGGTCCAGCGCTCGCAGCCGGCGCAGCATCCGGTTGTACTGCACGGCCCGGTCGATCTTGGTGATCCAGCCCATCAGGACCGTGTTGGCCTCCAGCGTGCCGATGCCGTAGCTCTGCACGCCCGCCACGCAGCCGTCGTAGATGTCCTCCGTGACGTCCACCCGGCAGAAGACGTTGGGATAATCGGCGGTGAACTGGCGGTTGAGGACGCGCTGCAGGTCCTTGCGTTTGGGCGCCTCTTCTTCCACGGCGCCGCGCAGCAGGTGCAGGTAGGTGACGATGCCCCGGTCCTGCACCATGGCGTTGCCGAACTCGAGCAGATAGGAACGCTTGGCCAGGTTGCCGGCCAGGATGATCAGGTTGGGCCGCCAGTTCAGCTCGTGGTACTCGGCCCGGCGCAGCTGTTGCAGCGCCCTCAGCACCATGGCCGACCAGATGCCGTGCCGGGCGTCGCCGAAGGTCGTGTCCAGCGCGCTCTGCTTGGCCCACACGTAGATGACGGCGCAAAAGACCATCGCCCCGAACATGGCCGCCAGGTTGATGATGCTCATCACGTAGAAGCAGGCGATCGCGCCGGACAGCCCCACCCAGGAGGGGACTTCGAAGCTGGGGCGGAAACTGGGGCTGGCCGCCCAGCGTTCCAGTCCGAAGGCCAGGTTGGTGACGCCGTAAGTCGCCAGGAAGAACATGGTCAGGACGGGCGCGATGGCATCCAGGTTGCCCAGCAGCACGCCGATCTCCGCCAGCACGAAGGTGGCCGCCAGGCCGATGCGCGGCTCGTTGGCGGGTCCGTGGCCGCGGGCGAAGACGGGAAAGACCAGGCGGTCGGCGGCCAGCGCCTGCAGGGTGCGGGGCGCGGCCAGGATGCTCCCCAGGGCGCTCGAGAGGGTGGCGCCCCAGATTCCCGGGTAGATCAGCAGCGGGACCAGCGAGATCTGCCAGACCACGTCCAGGCGGGTCAACAGCGTCTCGGTGTCGGCGTTGTACGCCAGCCAGATGGGAAACGCCGTGTAGATCACCAGCCCCACCGTGATGGCCAGCAGCGTCCCCTGGGGGAGGGACTTGCGCGGGTTCTTCAGGTCCCCCGACATGCTCACGCCCGCCATGATGCCCGTCACCGCGGGAAAGAAGACGGCGAACACCGTCGAAAAGCCGGCTCCCTCTGGATTCCACCAGGCCACCGCCTCGGGAGGCGTCTCCGAACCGCCCAGGAAGAAGGAGAGCAGCGAGAGGCCGATGGCCCCCATGACGAAGTACTGCACCCGCAGCGCCAGCGCCGCGCTGACGTAGGAGACCAGCGTCAGCAGCACCAGGACCACGGTGCCGATCAGCCGCGGGTCGGGGCCCGGGTACAGCTGCAGGATGGACTCGGTGAACCCGACCACGTAGAAGGTCACGCTCAGGGCCTGGGCCAGAAACAGCGGGATGCCGATGGCTGCCCCCGCGGCCGGCCCCAGCGAGCGGCTGATCATGAAGTACGCCCCGCCCGCCCCGACGGTCCGGTTGGTGGCGATGCTGGCCACCGACAGGCCGGTGGAGTAGGAGATCAGGTGGGACAGCCCCACGATGATCAGCGTTCCGCCCAGCCCGGCGTTGCCGACCACCCAGCCCATCCGCAGGTACATGATCACGCCCAGGATGGTGAGGATGCTGGGGGTGAAGACTCCCGCGAAGGTCGAAAAACGGTTTCCGGACGCGCCGGTTGACGAGTACGTCTGCTGGCTCATCGATCTTTGGCGGCCATCACTGTACGTCGGCCTCCCCCCGTTGGTCCACCACTCGTTGCAGTTTGCCGCCCTCGCTGACGGGCAGGCTGCCGGGCGGCTCCAGGCGGACCTCGATGCGCAGGCCCAGCGTGTCCCGCAAACGGTGCCCGAGGCGGGCGCTCAGATCCGCAGCTTGGCCGGCCTCCCGCCGGACTTCGACCCGCAGCTCCAGTTCCTCCAGAGCTCCCTCGAGCCGCCGCACCAGCTGATACTGAGGACGCAACTCCGAGAACCCCTCGAGGACTTCCTCGACCTGGCTGGGATACAGGTTCACTCCCCGCACGATCAGCATGTCGTCGGTGCGGCCGACCACCCGGCCCATGCGGACGTGGGGGCGGCCGCAGGGACAGGGAGTGCGGTCCAGGCGGGTGAGGTCTCCGGTCCAGTAGCGCACCAGCGGCTGACACTCCCGGCTCAGCGTGGTCAGCACCAGCACCCCCGGCTGGCCGTCGTCCAGCGGCTCCCCGCTGGCGGGGTCGACCACCTCCGGGTAGAAATGATCCTCCCAGACGTGGCTTCCCTGCTTGCCCTCCAAGCACTCCTGGGCCACGCCGGGTCCGATGATCTCCGAGAGGCCGTAGATGTTGACCGCGTCCAGGCCGAGCCCCGCCTCGACTTCGGCGCGGATCGCCTCGGTCCAGGGCTCGGCGCCCAGCAGGGCGTGGCGGAGGCTGATCCGGGCGGGGGGCACCCCCAGACGCTGGAAGCCCGCCGCCAGCGTCTGGGCGTAGGAAGGGGTGCAGGTGAGCACGTCCGGCCGCAGGTCGAGGATCAGCCGCAGCTGCCTCTCCGTCATCCCGCCCGAGACGGGCACCACGGCCATGCCCAGGCGCTCGGCGCCGGCGTGCAGTCCCAGCCCGCCCGTGAAGAGTCCGTACCCGTAGGCGTTGTGCAGCATCATCCCGGGGCGGGCGCCGGCCGCCTCCAGGGAGCGGGCGTTGACCTCGGCGAACACGTCGAGGTCGCCGGCGGTGTAGCCGACCAGGGTCGGCTGGCCGGTGGTTCCGGTGGAAGCGTGGATGCGGCGCACCTGCTCCAGGGGGACGCCGAACAGGCCGAAGGGGTAGTGGCGGCGCAGGTCTTCCTTGCGGGTGAAGGGTAGGCCCGGGAGGTCGCGCAGCCGGAAGCGGCTCGCGCGAACCCCGGCCTGCCGCAGGCGCCGGCGGTACCAGGATTGGTTTTCGAGGCGATGGAGCAGGCTGCGGAGGCGCTGGCGCTGCAGGTCACGCAATGGGGTCACGGAGTGAAGAGTGGACTGTCGCCGGTGTTTTTGCAATCCGCACCCGGCGGCGCGAGTGCCAGAGGGTCCGCGCTACAATGATTCGATGGCCAGAAGAGTCAGTTCGGTGCAGGAGCGGCAGCAGTCGGCGGTGGCCGAACTGGGCCTGCAGGCGCTGGGAGACCCGGATCTGAAGCGGCTGTTCGATCGGACGGTGCAAGTGGTCGCCGAGACCCTCGAGGTGGACTTCTGCAAGATTCTGGAGTTGCAGCCGGAGGGTGACTGTCTGCTTCGGGCCGGGGTGGGATGGAAGAGCGGATGCGTAGGGCGTGCGAGGGTGGCGGCCGATCCCGATTCGCAGGCCGGGCACACCCTCCTTCGGCAGGGTCCGGTGGTCGTGAAGGACCTGGCGGGCGAGACGCGGTTCCGGGGCCCCGGCCTGCTGCGGGAGCACGCTGTCGTCAGCGGGGCCAGCGTGGTCATCTCCGGGCACAGCGAGCCGTTCGGAGTGCTGGGCGCCCATACCCGCAAGCGGCGGGATTTCTCCCCCGACGACATCTCCTTCCTGCAGTCGGTCGCCAACGTACTGGCGAGCGCCGTGGAGCGGCAGCGGTCGGAAGCGGCGCTGCGGCGCAGCGAGGAGAAGACGCGGGCCATCGTCGACACCTGCATCGACGGCATCATCACCATCGACGAGAGGGGTACGATTCAGTCGTTCAACCCCGCGGCCGAGAAGATGTTCGGCTACCGCGAAGAAGAGGCGTTCGGGAAGAACGTCCGGATCCTGATGCCCAGCCCGGACAGCGAACAGCACGACGAGTACATCCAGAACTACCTGCGAACCGGCCGCGCCCGGATCATCGGGTTCGGGCGGGAAGTGGTGGGGGCCCGGCGCGACGGCACCCCTTTCCCCATGCACCTCGGGGTGGGGGAGATGCGGCTGGGCGAGAGGAGGATGTTCGTCGGCCTGCTGCGCGACCTCACCTACTTCAAGAAGGTGCAGGAAGAGCTGCTGCAGGCCCAGAACCTGGCGGCCCTGGGCGAGATGGCCGCCTCGGTCGCGCACGAGATCAAGAACCCGCTGGCCGCCATCCTGGGGGTCATTCAGGTCCTGCAGGACAGCGACGCCATCGCCCCCGAGTACGGCGACGTGATCGACGAGCTGAGCCTGCGGGTGGAACGGCTCGATCAGACGGTCAAGCGGCTGCTCAATTTCGCCAAGCCCATCGAGGCGGACTGCCGGGAGGTCGACCTGGTCGACGTCCTGGAACAGATCGTGGGCGCCGTCCGCAACGAGGAGCCGTTTCGGCGGGTGCAGTTCCAGTTCGGCTGCAAAGCGCAGATCCGGGCCCCCGTGGACCTGGTCCTGTTCGACGATCTGCTGCGCAACCTGATCTACAACGCCGCAGAGGCCATGCCCGAGGGGGGCACGATCACGGTCGCGTGCGGGCAGCGGGACGAAGAGGTGTTCGTCTCGGTAACCGACACGGGCCTCGGGATCCAGCCGGACGTCCTGGACAAGGTCTTCCGGCCCTTCTTCACCACCAAGCGGGGCGGCACCGGGCTGGGCCTGGCGCTGTCCAAGAAGATCGTGGAGGCGCACGGCGGCCGGATCGGCATCCGCAGCGAACCCGGGAAGGGAGCCGAGGTGGTGGTGAGGTTTCCTCTCTGAAACCGGTCCGGTAGGGACCCGGACCCGGTTCGCGGGAGGCGCCGTGTTGGTGGAATTGGCGCCCGATCGCGGACGCCGATCGAGACCTTGACGACACGATCAACGCCCCCCCGAACCGGGACGGGTCTCTTCACGCGCGTAGCGGAGGCTTGACGTCGTCCTCCGCCGGGGCCGCGCGTGATTCCACTGCCGGCCGCACCGTCATGACGGGACAGCCGGCAATTCGCATCACCTGCTCGGAGGTGCTCCCCAGCAGCAGGCGGCTCAAGCCCGAGAGTCCGTGCGTCCCCAGCACCAGCAGGTCGGCCCTCGAATCCTGCACGAAGCCGCCGATCTCGCGGGCCGTCTTGCCGGCGCCCATCGTCACGGTGACGTCGAAACGGGTCAGGCCGGCGTCTTCACAGATGGGGCCGAGGCCTTCGCGGACCTGCTTCTCGATGGCGGGAATAGCGCTCACCGTGGCGGACTCGAAGTAGGCCTCATAGGCGGGGTGCAGCTCCTGCTGCAGGACGAACAGGACTCCCAGCCGGGCGTTCAGATGGCGGGCCATGACCGCGGCCACCCGCACGGCGGCGCGCGAGTGGTCCGAAAAGTCGAAGCCGGCCAGGACCCGCCGGTAGCGGCCCGTGAGCTTGGAGTTGGGTCCCACGGTGATCACGGGACAGCCGGCCTCGCGGACGACCTCCTCGGCGACGCTGCCCAGCATGAAGTGCTTCAGCCCGGTCCGCCCGTGGGTCCCCATCACCACCAGACCGGCTTTCTCCGTTTCGGCGCAGCGCAGAATCGCCTCGGCGGGGGAGATGTCGCGCATCACCAGGTGACGGACCTTCAGATCTTTGGCCAGCTTCACCGGCAGCGGTTCCGGCTCGGGCCGGGACTCCGGGTTCGGTTTTCCGTTCCCGTTCAAGTGCCGGGCCAGCAGCTGCGGGTCGTCGCGAAAGATGGTCCGGACATGGAGCACGACGATTTCAGCGCCCAGAGACCGGGCCAGTGCCGCCGCATGCGTCTTGGCCATCTCGGCCGTCTCCGAGAAGTCCGTGGGAAACAAGATGCGTTCGATCGGCTCCATGGCAAACCTCCACGGTCATGTCCAGCAAAACCGATGCCATTTTCGAAGTCCCCGCCAGCCAAAGAAGGTCGGCCCGGCGCCTGGGGCATATCACACAGAATCGAGCGGGAAGTGACTCAGAAGCGAACCGTCACCTATCACAAGTGGACGGCTTCTTTTCCGAGTCCATACTTCTTCACTTTGTAGCGGAGCGTATCGCGCGTGATGGAAAGCAGGCGAGCCGCCTTGGTCTGGTTGCCGCCGGCGCGGACCAGGGCCTGCCGGATCAGTTCCTCCTCGACCCGGTACAGGTCCAGGCCGTCGGGGGGGAAGGTGACCAGGCCGCCCGGCGCCTGGTGGGATCCGCGCTGGGCTCCTCGGACGCGCAGCGGCAGCAGGTCCGGCTCGATCACGCCGTCGTCCTGCAGGATCAGGGCCCGCTCGATGGCGTTCTTCAGCTCCCGCACGTTGCCGGGCCAGTGGTAGTTCTCGAGGATGCGCATGGCGGCTGCACTGACGCCCTCCACGCGTTTGCGGAAGCGGACGTTGTAGTCGGCCACGAAGTGGTCCACCAGCAGCCGGATGTCTCCGTCCCGGTCGCGCAGCGGCGGCAGGGTGAGCGGGATGACCGAGAGGCGGTAGAAGAGGTCAGTGCGGAAGCCCCCTTCGGCCGCCAGCTTCTCCAGGTCCTTGTTGCTGGCGCAGATCACGCGGACGTCCGTCGAGATGTCTTTGACGCCGCCGATCCGGCGGAAGGTCTGTTCCTCGAGCACCCGCAGGAGTTTGCTCTGCAGGTGGATGTTCATTTCGCTGATTTCGTCGAAGAAGATGGTGCCGTTGTCGGCGATCTCGAACAGGCCCTTCTTCAACGTCTTGGCGTCGGTGAAGGCGCCCCGCTCGTGCCCGAACAGCTCGCTCTCCAGCAATTGCTCCGGGATGGCGGCGCAG
>JBFGHG010000054.1:0-9709 GCA_041578395.1 Acidobacteriota bacterium | reverse complement strand
CGGTGCCGTCGGCGGCCCAGGAAACCTCGGTCGTGAAGCCGGCGTAGCCGCCGGTGTCATCGTTGCCGGTGACACAGTCCAGACCGCTGCAGCCGCCGTCGTACACCGAGAGCTTGGTGTCGAAGTTGGCCTGATTGCAGGTGCTGGCCGTGACCAGACCGCTGTGGGTGGTCCGGTACCAGACACCCGGCGCCGTGTTGCTGGTTCCACAGAAAGGAACGCCGTCGAAGGTGGCGTCCGAGGTGGAACCGGAGACGGTGACCGAGCCGCCGCCCTCGGGGCAGACGATCTCGATGGCGTCCTCGCACAGGTCGTTGGGCGCCGGAAGGCAGACCGGGTCGAGTTCGCAGTCCGGGTCGTCGCAATCGACGAGGCCGTCGCAGTCGTTGTCCATGCCGTCGTCGCAGACCTCGGGACTCGGCTGGCACTGACAGGCCGGATCACTGGCGCTATCCGTGTCGAAACAGTCGAAGTGGCCGTCGCAGTCGTTGTCAATGCCGTCGCTGCAGCTCATCTCCGTGACCTCGTCCGGCACGCAGGCCTGGCCGCAGTCGGGGAACGTGAAACTGCAGATGCGAGTGTTGAAGTCGAAGCTGCCCGTGTTCTGGTAGTACTCCTGGGTGTACCAGAAGGTGCAGTCGTCCGTCGGGTCGACGCTCATCGACGAGTAGTCGCCCCAGCGGTTGGCGGACCCGACCTGGGCGCCCGTGCCCTCTGTGCAGGACACTTCGCCGCCCGGCAGGGTCCCGGCGGGATCCCCGGCCATCCGGGAGGTGTAGCGCACGGACGGGAACAGATTCCCGCTGGTCACACTGTATCCCAGGGCGATGTTGCCGGACTGGTCCTGGGCGATCGAGCCCATCCAGCGTTCCAGGCCGTCGGCGGGGGCGTAAGTGCCGTCCTGCTGCAGGAACCAGCCGCTGTCCCCGTCGGAGCTGCGGGTCTCGGCCCAGCGGATGCCGGCGCGGTCGCTGCCGGCGTCGACGGTAGTGTTGAGAACCACCCGGGCGTTGTCACCGAACCAGCGGTACTGGGCCCGGTACATCGTGAAGGCCGCCAGGCAGTCCAGGACCTCGCCGCCGAGGACGGGGCTGATGCAGTCGCTGAACCCGTTGCCCAGGAAGCGGTCGAAGTTGGAGCCCGCCACCACCTGCGGACCCTCCGTGTAGGTGGAGTCGCCGAGATTCGACCAGTCCACGCAGAGGGTGTGGTTGCGGTAGCCGTCGTTGTTGAACGGAGACGCGTCGTAGGCCGCGTCGACCGCCGTCCAGTAGGTGGGGCAGGTATCGGCCGGCGGGGTCGGTCCCGCCAGGTGCGGCGGCAGCTGGCCCTCGATACAGTCGGCCGCGGTACAGGGGTTGGAGAACTTGACGAACTGCGCGGCGTTCCCCAGAAGCATCTGGTCGCGCTCCATGACGCCGGCCGAGACGGAAAACGATCCGCCCGCGCCGCCGAAGTCGCGCAGCGTGAAGGTGTAGGCGCTCTGCCCGGTGCTGCCGCTGGTGCCGTCGTCCCAGACACCCAGCTTCGGGTAGTCGTTGGCGCCACCCGGCGTCACCAGGAACGCGTACCGGTGATACGGGCCCAGCGGGTCGCTGGTGGTCGAGACCGCCGCGCACTGGATGCCCTCGTTGATCGAGAACTGGCTGAAGAACCAGCGCCCGGCCTGGTCGTCGTACAGGACCACCGGGTCGCCGTCGTTGTTGGCCTCACAGGGGCCGCCGAATCCCGACCAGAAAGTGTTGCCGGCGAAGGGGCCGTTGATCAGGTTGCCCGTGACCGCGTCGAAGACGCCCCAGATCGAGTTGATGTACTGGATGTAGATCCGGTTGCCGGAGTCGTCCAGACCGATGTCGCCGTTGGTGTCTGGGGGCACGATAGCGAAGCCTATCGTGTTGATGTTGTCCTGGTCGGACAACCCGGAAACACTGAGGCTGGGCGCCGGCGTGGGGCCGAACGGCGCGAGGGGCCCGAAGGTGGACTGCAGTCCGCCGTCAGGCGCGGCCATGCTCGGGTCGCGGCCGAATTGCGGCTTCTCCCGGATGGGGACTTCTTTGGTCGGCTCCGCGGCCACCGGAGGGGGTGCGCTGATCGCCATGTCGCGCAGGGGCGGCGACGTGTCGTGGTGGATGGCCTGGCCCTGCGTCCTCTGAGGACTCTGCTGGGCCCAGGCCGGGATACAGACGGTCAGCAGCAGGAGTGCCGCCACAATGCAAATACTGAATCTTCTCATTCTTCCCTCCAGCGTCCCGAGGAGAGGCCCCACCCCCCCGGCGCAGCTCTGTAAGGAGACTGTGCTTGAAGACTTTCAACTGTGAGAAAGAAAAAGGTTAGTTCGCCCCACAGCAGTCTCTGCTTCTCCCGATGCCGACAATCGTCGCCCAGCGAACTACTCCTGTCAAGACTTGCGGAAGAGAATTCACAGTCGATGAGCAGGAGGGCTCGGCTGCATCCGCCGCTCCGCATTGACCCCTCGAAGCTTCACGTTGTTCAATAACGGGAAGCTAGGTAGGGACATGACACGATCGGCATTCACCCCTCTCTGCATTCTGCTCGCCCTGGTGCTGAACGTGGCGTGCGGCGGGGGTGAGCAGGCGTCGCCGCTGGCTGCGCCCGACCCGGGTGCCGGCCCGCCGTGGTTCACGGACATTACCGACGAAGTGGGGCTCGACTTCGTGTACGAGCCGGGTGCCGGCGACCGGCTCCATATGCCGGCCGTGATGGGAGGCGGCACGGCCCTGTTCGACTTCGACAACGACGGGGACCTCGACATCTACCTCACCAACGGCGGCTCGGCCCTGTCCCGGCCTGGAGCTGCCGACGGCCCGCGCAACCGCCTCTTCCGGCGGGGAGCCGACGGCCGCTACCTGGACGCCACGGACGGGTCGGGCCTGGGTGATCCCGGCTACGGCATGGGTGTGGCGGTGGGCGACATCGACAACGACGGCCACCTCGACGTCTACGTCGCCAACTATGGCCCGGACCGGCTCTACCGCAACCGGGGAGACGGCACGTTCGTGGACGTCAGCGCCAAGGCCGGCGCCGATGTAGCCGGCTGGTCCTCGTCGGCCGCTTTCTGCGATTTCGACCGCGACGGCTTTCTCGATCTGTACGTCGTCCGCTACGTCGATTACCGGCCTACACGGGCCTGTTCGGGGCCGGACGGACGGCCCGACTTCTGCGGCCCCAAGTCCTTCCCGCCGGTGCCCGACGTCCTGCTTCACAACCAGGGGAATGGAACGTTTCGCGACGTGAGCGCGGCTGCCGGCATCGCCTCGACCGCCTCCCCCGGCCTGGGCCTGGTCTGCCTGGACCTCGACGGAGACGGGTGGCAGGACCTGTACGTGGCCAACGACGCGGACCGCAACCAGCTGTGGATCAACCAGGGCATCGGCGCGGGCGGCAGCGTCACGTTCCGCGACGAGTCGCTGACGCAGGGGGTGGCCTACAACCTCCACGGTCAGGCCCAGGCGGGGATGGGAATCGTGGCCGAGGACTTCGACTCCAACGGCACCTTCGACCTCTTCCTGACCCACCTCAAGAACGAGGCCAACACGCTGTACACCGGCCTGGGCGGCTCGGCCGGCTTCGCGGACGTGAGCGGCCGCAGCGGGCTGGGCCCTTCCAGCATGCCGTTCACCGGCTTCGGCGTAGCAGTGCTGGACGCCGAAATGGACGGCGACCTCGACCTCTTCATCGCCAACGGCAAGGTGAACGTGAGCAATCCGGTCGCGGGCTCCGTCTACCCGGCCCCCTGGGACACCCTTCCCGAGCCCAACCTGCTCTACCTGAACGACGGCGGCGGGCGCTTCGATCTCGCCGGTGAGCAGGCCGGCACGCTCTTCGCGCGGCCGGAGATCAGCCGCGGCGTCAGCAGCGGCGACATCGACGGCGACGGGGACTTGGACCTGCTGGTCTCCAATCTGATGGACCGGGCGCGGCTCTACCGCAACGACGTTCCACGGCGCGGAGGCTGGCTGGCGGTGCGGGTTCTGGATCCGGTGCTGCGCCGCGACGCCCTGGGGGCGCGGGTCACGCTGGTGGCGGGAACCCGCCGCTGGGTGCGCCACGTCTCGACCTCGTTCGGCTACCTGGCGAGCCACTCGCCCTGGCTCCACTTCGGAGTCGGCGAAGCAGAGACCTTCGACCGGATCGAGGTGCGCTGGCCGGACGGGTCCGAAGAGGTCTTCGCGGGAGGAGCGACCAACCGCTCGATCGTCCTTCGACGGGGCGGCGGGGAGCCGGCCGATGGGTAAAGCCAGCCGGCGCAAGAAAGCACGCCGGGCCGCCCGGCGGCCCCAGGCCCCCAGGACCGGAGCGCGGGTTCTCCGTCTGGCGATCCCCGCCGTGGGCGCCGCCCTGCTGCTGGCCGGACTGGGCCTGTGGAGCTACCAGCGCGGGAGCGCGGAGCCAGCCAGTGCGATCGCACCGCTGCCCGACCCCGATGTGTCGCGCATGACCGCGCCGGTCGCGCGCGCCATACGCCAGGCGCGGACGGCCGCCCTGACCCGGCGCGATTCGGCCGAGGCAGTCGGGCGCTTCGGCCAGGTCTGCCACGCCCACGCCCTCTACGACGCGGCCGCCGCCTGCTACGAGATCGCCCGGCAACTCAGCCCCGGGGAATTCCGCTGGGTCTACCTGCTGGCCGGGGTCGAGGAACTCCGCGGGGCCGCCGACGACCGGATCGAGGAGCTGTTTCGGGCCGCCATTTTCCTCGCTCCCGGCTATGCGCCGGCCCACGTCCGCTACGGTGACGCCCTGCTGCGGCTGGGACGCTGGGCCGAGGCCCGCGACGCCTACGCGGCCGCCGTCCAGCGGGATCCCGACCTGACGCTGGCGCACCGGGGACTCGGCCAGGCCGCTCTCCTGCTCCAGGACGGGGCCACCGCGCTCGAGCACCTGCAGCAGGCGGCGCAGCTGGCCCCTGACGACCGCATCACCCAGGTCGCACTGGCGCGCGTATACACGATCCTCGGGCAAAGCGAGGAAGCCGACGAAGCGGCACGCAAGGCGGAAACGCTGAGCGGGGAAGCGCGGATCGCCGACCAGATCTTCTTCGAGATGGAGAGGTTGGCGGTCAATCCGGCCAGCCTCAGCGAGCGCGCCGCCCGCAACTTGCGGGAGGGCAACTACGACAAGGCGATCGAGGCCCTCACACTGCTCGGAGAGAGTGCGGGAACGGCGGTGAACAAGCAGCTGGCCTTCGCCCGCAAGCAGCGGGCCAACCAGCTCGCCTTCGGCGGCGATTCCGGCGCCGCGCTGGCGGAGTTCGAACGTGCCGCCAGCCTGGCGCCCACCGATCCCGAGATCGAGCACAACTGGGGAACGGTGCTGCTGCGCAGCGGCAAACTGGCGGAGGCCCGGACTCACTTCGAGAAAGCGATCCAACTCGATCCGCGCTCCGCGGACAGCCTCTACAACCTGGGCGTGGTGCTGGAGGGGCTGGGGCGGAGCGAGGAGGCGATCGAACACTTCACCGCGGCCGCCGCCATCAATCCGCGGCACGTGGCCGCGGGCCGGCTCGCCGAATTGGGCGTCACCTCCAAACCCTAGCCGCGGCCAGCTTCATCCCCCACTCCCCCAGCCGCGAGTTCACCACTGCCTTGGACCGGCCCCACCAGCCCCCGCGGCCGGTCCGGCGCGCCACCTCCCCCGCCATCCAGCGCTGAGCGGACCGGTAATAGCGCGCCGAGTGACGTCCGGCGACGGCCAGGTCGCGGTCCGAGCTCTCCTCCCAGGGCCGGGAAGGCCGGATCCGGCCGTCGACAGCGTCGTGGTAGGGCGTGCCCCGGATGGGGTAGGAGACCGTGGTCAGGTAGGCGTCGGGCGCGGCCCGGGCCAGGAAGTCGATGGTCTTCTCCAGATCGGTCCGCTCCTCGCCCTCGTAGCCGAGCATCACGAACAACCCCGCCTCGATCCTGTGTCGTTGCAGCAGTTGGACCATTTCGACGACGCGCTCCGCGTCGGTGCGCCGCTGCATGGCGTCCAGGATGCGCTGCGATCCGCTCTCGGCGCCAATCCAGAGCCGCCGGCACCCCATCTCCGCCAGCCGGCGGATCACTTCGTCGTCCAGCCGGTCCTCGCGTGAGATCGTCTCGAACGGCACCCGCAGGCGCCGCCGCTCCAGCTCGGCGGCGTATTCGAAGAACCAGCGGCGGTTGAGGGCGAAGACGTCGTCCGCGTACCAGAGCCGGTCGGGCCGGTAGCGCTCCCGGATGAACTCCACTTCGTCGGCCACGTTGCCGGGCGAGCGGCTGCGGTGGCTGTAGCCGTACACCGCGTGGCTGCACCAGGTGCAGGTGTAGGGACAGCCTCGCGAGGTGATCAGCGAGACGGCGCTGTAGCCGTGATGCCGGCGCCAGGTCTCGAGGTAGCGCTCCAGGTCGATCGCCTCGCGACGCGGCCAGGGGAGGATGTCCAGGTCCTGGACGAAGGGACGCGACGGGGTCGTGACCACTTCGCCGCCGGCCGGCCGGTGGCAGATCCCCTGCAGGTCGTGCCAGCCGTCGGGGTCTCCCTCGATCATCCGGGGCAGCAGCTCCCGCAGTGTCAATTCCCCTTCCCCGACCACGATGACGTCGGCGCCACGCTCGAGGTACTGGCGGGGGTAGTTGGCCGGCTCGGGCCCGCCCAGCACCACCCGGACTCCCCGGCCGCGGCAGATGCGCATCAGCTCCAGCACGCCGCGGCGGGTGGTCAGGTTGGCGTACAGGCCCACCACCGGGGCGCCCGACCGCTCCAGGCGCCGCGCGAAGTCGGCGGGCGACCCGAACGTCGAGTCGTACACCCCGACCTGGAATCCCTGCCGCTCGAGGTCGGCCGCCAGGTGCAGCAGCCCCAGCGGCGGATACGGCTTCATGACTTTGCGCTCGGCTGCATCGCGCCCCAGGAAGTAGCCGTGCGACAGCAGGATGTCCATCACTGCCTCAATCCGATTGCCAGTCCCTGGCGAAAATGGCTGGCCCACTCGTGGGCGGTGCCTCCGGCCGCGAGAGCGCGCAGGCGCCGCAGCAGGTAGCCCGGATTCGCATAGAACCGGCGGGCGGCGCCGCGGCTCAGGGCGGCGACCTGCCGGCGGCTGAGCGCCAACGTTCCCATGGCGACCGGGCTGCCGGACTGGTCCATCTCCTCCAGGCCCGCGTCGATCAAACCCAGCTCGAGGGCGCGGCGGCGCAGCGGCGTCCCGATCCGCGGGACGGCCACGTTGAAGGACGCAAAGTCGGGGCGGACCTCGTCCAGGAACCGGAGGGTTTCGCGAAAAGTCTCCTCTGTCTCCTCGGGAAGCCCTGCGATCACGGTCGCGACGGTGCGGATTCCCGCCTGCCGGCAGAGCCGGAAGCCGCGCAGGATCTGCTCGCGGCCGTAGTCTTTGCGCGCCGCCTGCAGAATCCTCTCGCTGCCGCTCTCCAGGCCCAGGATCATGGTGTGACACCCCCCGTCGGCCAGCTCCCGCGCCCAGCCTGGGTCCAGCAGATCGGGCCGGTTGAAGCAGACCCAGCCGAAGCCCATCCGGCGCAGCGCGGTCAGCAGGCGCCGTGCCCGGCGCCGCCGCAACCCGAAGGTCTGATCCAGGAAGAAGACCTCGGACACCCTCCGCTCCCGCAGCCCGGCCAGCTCCTCCACGACGTCCCCGGCGGGCCTCGCTTTCCAGCCCAGAGACGGCATGACGCAGAACTCGCAGCGGTAGGGACAGCCGAAGTCGGTCAGGACGGTGGCGAAGCGGGCTCGCCGGACGAACGGATAGCGGTAGGGGAGATCCAGGAACAGCTCGTGCGCCGGCCGGGGAACTCGAAAGTCCGGACCGGCGTGCGGCGGTCCGCTCCGCACGGCTCCCGCCGAGTCGCGGAAGGTCAGCCCGGGCAGCCGGTCCGCCTCCCGGCACCCGTCCAGATAGCGCGCCAGGGCCGGCGAGGTGAAGTCGTGCAGCAGGGCCGCGGCGAAGGGCAGCGCGGCCAGCCGCCGGCGCCGGTCTTCCTGCAGCAGGTCGCCGCTCAGGATCAGGGCCGCCGGAGCCGCTTCGGCGAGGCGCCCGTAGAAGTCGAGGTCTTCGGCCAGCGACGCCGACCCGATCAGCCCGACGACAGCCTGGGGCGCGGCCCGGCGAAGCGCCGCCAGACAGGCTTCCGGCCCCAGCTTACTGACGATGGCGTCGAGGAGGGTCAGCCGAGCACGCCCCCTCAGCCAGCCGCCGGCGTACAGCAGGTCGATCGGGGCGTTCAGGTAGTCGGCCTGCGAGGCCTTGCTGCAGTAATAGTCACGCAGATACACCCGCCGGCCCGGGGGATTGAGCAGCACCACACGCGGACGGGAGCCGTCAGCCATGGGCCCTCGCGCGCCGCGGCTGCTCGAGCAGCGGCTCCAGGAACCGGCGGACCTGCACGATCACCGCATCGCTGCGGATCTCCATCAGGCAGCGCCGCTGGTGCGGGCAGCGGACCGCCTTGCCGTTTTCGTCGCTCATGCAGGGGCTGCACTGCAGCTGCCGATGAAAAACCAGGCTGCGCGAACTGGTGGGGCCGTAGCGGCGGGGGGTCTCCGGCCCGTAGAAGGCCACCACCGGGACGTCGTAGGCGGACGCCAGGTGTACGGGCCCGCTGTCGTTGGAGATCAAGGCCGTGGCACCCGCCAGCAGGGCCGCCAGCCCCTGCACGCCGAGCCCTCCGCTCAGATTGCAGACGCGCGCGGAGGCCAGCTCTCTCTCCACCGACCTGACGTACGATCGCTCGGCGGGCGACCCGATCAGAACCAGGTCCAGTTCGAGCGCGTCCAGCAGCGCCCGGCCCAACTGGACGAAGCGGGAACGCGGCCAGCGCCGCTCCAGCGCCAGCGGGCCCGCGTTGACGTTGAGCACGACGTAGGGACGGTCCCCGCCCAGCGGGTTGGGACAGGAGGGCCGGCGCAGGCGAGGGCGGCGGGCGGGGACGGCCGCGGCGCGCAGGCGCACCAGGTTCAGGAACTGGTGAACGGCGTGCAGCTCGGGGCGGTAGGGTACCGAGACGTGCTGCCAGCGCGACTTGGCCCGCGACTCGAAGCCCACCACGCAGCCGGCGCCCAGCCGGGAGCAGAACCAGCCGCTGAAGGCCGCCAAAAACTCCGCGTCGAACACCAGGTCGTAGCGCTGCCGGCGAAGCCGCCGGCTCAGGCCGAGCGCTTCCCAGGGGAGAGACAGCGGACCGCGGGCGCGCAGCGTGTGGATCCGTCCCACAGCGGGCACCAGGCCGAGCAGGTCCCGGTTGGCGTCGGCCGTCAGGACGTCGAGGCGCGCCGAGGGGTATCGTTTCCGCAGCAGCCGCAGCGCGGGCTCGGCCAGCACGATGCTGCCCAGCCCCCACAGCTTGACGAAGAGGACGCGGCGAACCTCGCTGGCGGGCGGCGAGCCGCCCGACCGGCGCGGCAGCAGCGAAAGGCCTCGGCTGGAGAGCGCGTCCAGGCGCCGGGCCAACTCGATCTGCCGCGCAGTCCAGTCCATGAGCCGCTCAATAATAGGGGGGCGGGACACTCAGGGTGTAGAGCGTGGTGTAGAGCAGCCCGCGGCCCCGGTCGGAGGCGAACACGAGACGATCTTCGGAAACCCAGGCCGGGTCGGTGTCCACGCCCGGATGGCGCGTCACCCGCCGTCTCCGCCGGCTGGACAGATCCAGCACCCACAGGTCCCAGTTGCCGTCCCGCAGCCAGGAGAAGGCCAGGCGCCGGCCGTCGGGCGAGAGCG
>JBFGHG010000053.1:0-9784 GCA_041578395.1 Acidobacteriota bacterium | reverse complement strand
TCCCTTTGTGCGGCTCCCTGCTCTGTGCCCTTGCCCTGGGACAGGCTCCCCCGCAGGACGATCCCGACGAGTTGCTCCCTCCCGCCGCCAAGCCCGGCGAGTGCTATGCAAGGGTCTTCGCCCCGCCGGTGTACCGGACGGAGACCGAGACCGTCCTCCGCCAGGAAGAGGCGGAGCGGATCGGGATCGTGGACGCCGAAACCGAGTGGACCCGGCAGCAGGTGCTGGTCCGCGAGGCCTCGGAACGGCTGGAGGTCGTTCCCGCCACCTTCAGGACGGTGGAGGAGAGGGTCCTGATTCGGCCGGAGATCAAGAAACTGGTGGCCGTGCCGGCCGTCTACTCGACAGTGACCGAGAGGGTGCTCGACCAGCCGGCTCACACGGTCTGGAAGAAGGGCACCGGCCCCTACCAGAGACTCGACAACGCCACCGGCGAGATCATGTGCCTGGTCGAGGTCCCGGCCACCTACAAGACCATCACCAAGCGCGTCGTCGCCAGCCCCGCGACCATCCGCGAGGAGGTGATCCCGGCCCGGTACGAGACCGTGAACAAGCAGGTCGTCGCCACCCCGGCCACGGTTCGCCGGATCCCGGTCCCGGCCGAGTACCGGACCGTCCGGGTGCAGAAAGTCGTGGCGGAACCCCGGGTGGAGAAGGAGCCGGTGCCGGCCCAGCATCAGACCATCACGCGGACCGTCAAGGTCTCGGAAGGGCGGATGGAATGGCAGCCGATCCTGTGCGAAACGAACACGACCCGTGAAATCGTGCATGCCCTGCAGCGCAACCTGCAGGGCCGGGGCTATTACGACGGGCCCGTCGACGGCGTCATTGGCCCGGCGACCATGCGCGGGGTCCGCGCCTTCCAGAAGGCGAACGGTCTGGCCGAGGGGTTTCTGACTCTGGACACGCTCCAGGCTCTCGGCGTCAGCCCCGATCGATGAACGCGCGCCGGCGAGGGCTCCGAGGGCGCTGTTTTTGCGGCGAGCAGGTTCCAGCAGGAGGTGACGGGTGAATCGCCAGGTCGCGGTGTGGCTTCAAGGGTTGGTCTTCCTTTTCGGCGGGCTGGCGGTGCTGCCGGCCCAGTCCGTGGGACGGCTGTCCACGGCGCCCGACCGGGGCACCCCCGAGACGGAGTTCACGATCTCCATCCAGGCCGTGGACGCCGTCAGCTACGACTTGGACTACGGTGACGGCACCGTCGAACGCGGGATCGAGGCCGGCAGCGCCGGCGGGGCGGTCGTGCGCCGTCACCGCTACCCGCGACCCGGCGATTTCACGATCACCGCCAGGGCGCTGCAGTCCTCGGGAGAGCTGATCGAACTGACGGTTCCTCTCCGAATCCTCCCCGCCCGGCCGCCGGCCGTGCAAGCTCCCGCCCCCGAACCTCCCGCCGCGGAGGTCCAGCAGGAACGCGCCCCCGAGCCGTTGCCGGAACCTCCCGCCGCGGAGGTCCAGCAGGAACCGGCCCCCGAACCCCGGGTGGAGCCGGCGGCTGCGGAGGGACCCGCGCCCGGCTCCGGGCGAACGGCCTGGATCGTGGCCGTTGCGGCGCTCGGGGTGCTGGCGGCGGCAGTGGCATGGTGGTGGCTGCTGGCGGGTGCCGCAGTTTCGCCTCTTCGGTTCCGGCCCCGCAGGGATGCGGGGCGGGCTCGGGTCGCGGAGACGCCCCGCATGGGGGAGGCCCTGGTGGTGCGGCTGCAGGACCGCTCCGGCAGCGCGCGCCTGGGCCGCCCGGCGATGTCCGCGGCCTCGGCGCTGGATGCCATTCGTCTGCGGGTCGTCCGGGATGCCGGCACGCAGACGATGTCCGGAGGGATGGAAGGAGGATCATCATGACCATGACCCTGGCGCAGGCACTCCTGTCCGACGAAGAGAGTGCGTTCGAGCTGAAGGATCCCAACATCGAGGAGGGCCTCCGGCAGGCCAGGAAGGAGTTGGGAAAAGAGAAGAAGCGGGTTCGCTGGGGCGCCCTGGGAAACTCCTTGAAACAGGCCGTCTTCACCGCGCTGGACGTGGGACTGGACGACGTGATGGGAGAGGCCTGGAGCGGCTGGGAGGGGCTGCGCAAGTATGCCGACCCCGAGCAGACTCCGCCGGACGACATCAACGTCGTCCCGGTCACCGATCACACCATCGAGTCGCGCCACTCCCCAGTGGTGGACGTCGTGGTGCGGGGCCGCTCCGTGCACAGTTTTCCGTTCGACGTCCTGATCACCCTGGGGGTGGAGGGCGTCAACCTGGTCGTGCAGCGGGGCAAGATCCAGGAGATCCGCCTGTCCCGGCTGAAAGTGGGAGGCTCGGTCAAGCTGCGGGACAGGGTCCTCCTGAATCAGGACCTGAGGGCCATCGACCTGCCGGGCTCGTTCCGCCTCCCCGAACCGATCCCGATCCGGCTCACCGACCTGGCCGAGCAGGCCCCCGGCACCGCGGCGCCTGCGCAGTCCTGAACCGTCCGAGCCGCGGTCCGGTCTCTCAGGCCAGCTTCTCGACCAGCATCAGCGTGACGTCGTCTGTCTGCGGGTGCCCCTCGGTGAAGTCCTCGATGGCCTCCTGGATCTGCTCCTCCAGCTGGGCCGCGCCCTGGGGGGCGAAGCGGCAGATCAGCTCGCGCAGCCGGTCCTCGCCGAACATCTTCCCCGCCGGGTTCTCGGCCTCCGTGAGTCCGTCCGAGTAGACCACCATCAGATCGCCCACGGCCAGCTCCAGCGGCGCGGACTGAAAGCTCGCCTCCGAGAAGGCCCCCACGATCATGCAGTCCGGATCGAGCGCTTCGACCCCCCGGGTCTGCGCCCGGAACACGAAGGCCGGATTGTGGCCGGCGTTGATGTACAGGCCCTTGCCGGCCGCGTCCAGCTGGAAGAAGAAGAGGGTGACAAAACGGTTGCTGGGGGTGCGCCGGCAGAGGAACTGGTTGACCCTGCCCAGACCTTCCGCGGGGTCGACTTCCGGACGCAGTTCGGTGTTGAGGACTCCCTGCGTCAGGGCGCTGAGCAGCGCCGCCGAGACCCCTTTTCCGGAGACGTCCGCCAGGGCCCCCGCCAGCACCTGGTCGCCGTGGTCTAAGAACTCGAAGAAGTCGCCTCCCACGTGCCGGGTGGGCTGGCTGAAGGCCCGCAGCAGGTAGGTCGGATTGGCCGGAAGGCTGAGCGGAAGCAGGTGCTGCTGGGTTTCGTGGGCCAGCGCCAGGTCCTGCTCGATCCGCTTCCGCTCCTCGAACGCCTCGATCATCTCCACCTTTTCGAAGACGGCGGCAGCCTCGTCCGCCAGCCGGTCCAGGATCTTCTGGTCCAGGCCCGAGAGCGCGTGCATCGTCTTGGTGCTGTCCAGGTAGAGGATGCCCCGCACCTCGGAGGATTCCGACTCGCCGGAGAACCAGCGCAGAGGGACGCAGGACAGGGCCCGCAGGTTCATGGCGATGATGCTGTCCTGCTGAGCCAGGTCTCCTCGGATCCCCTCCGTCATGTAGACCGCCTCGCCGGTCGCGGCCACCTGGTCCACCACGGTCTGGCTGGCGTGCACGAACTCCGACTGCTCCAGCGGCACTCCCCGGGTGTTCATTCCCACCACGTAGTGAAACTCGTCCTGGCCGCGCAGCAGGATGAAGCCCCGCTCGGCCCCGCTGACCTTCAGCGTGGAGGCGAGGATCTGCTCGAAGGTGCCATGGGCCGAGAAATTCCGGCCCAGGGTGTATTGAAAGTCGAGCAGCAGCGACAGCTTCTCCAGGTCTGACGACTCGGCGTACGCGGGCAGGGCGGAGGCCAGCTCCAGGATCGAATTCTCCACGCTGCTGTCCCAGGTCGTGTCCGGCGACTCCTGGGTTCCGTCGCGGGCCAGGAAGGTCAGGTGGGTTCGGCCGCGGCCCAGCACGATGTGCTCGCCGTGCCGGAGCTCGTGCCGCTCGATGCGCTTGCCCCCCACGAAGGTCCCGTGAGTGCTGCCCAGGTCGACCAGGAAATAGCCCTCTGCGGTTCGCTCCACCCGGGCATGGCGGCGCGACACGTAGGGGTCAGGGAGCACCAGGTCGGCGCCCGAGTGCCGGCCGATCAGGATGGCGTCCGCGGAGAGCCAGAACACCTTCTCGCGGCCCCCCTCGTCCGTCCATTTCAAGTGTGGAGTCGACATGTACAACCCTAGGGAAAATCGAACCCGTCCCTGCCCGCTCCACCCATTCTGTCAAGAAGCCGATGGGTAGGCAAGTACCGAGGTCGGGCGCTCCGGGCAAGCGTTTGCCACCGGGAAGGCGGGCGGTGACAATGGAACGGATGCAGACCTCCGTCCTGAGCGTCGACCGGACCGCGGACACCGTCGAGCTCCGGCTGGCGACTCCCAACGGCGTGCTGACCCGCGCCCTGCTGGTCCAGCTGCGGCGTCTCCTCGCCGCCCAGCCGGGGCGGGCGGTGGTGCTGACCGGCAGCGGAGAGCGCTTCTTCTCGCCGGGACTGGACCTGAACGAAGTCGGCGAACTGGATCGGCCCTCCATGGCCGAGTTCATGCGGGTCTTTCGAGAATGCACGCTGCAGCTGTTCCTGCACCCGGCCGCGACCGTGTGCGCCGTCAACGGCCACGCGCTGGCCGGCGGCTTCGTCCTGGCCAGCTGCTGCGATTTTCGCGTCGGCGTCAGTCATGCCCGCATCGGTCTGACCGGGCTGAACCGCTTGCTGCCGCTGCCGGAGGACAGCCGGCGGATCGTGGGGCAGCTGCTCGGCGACCGCGCCGGCCGCGAAGTCCTCTCCACGGGTTCGAGTTTCCCTTCCCGGAAAGCCCTCCAGCTGGGGTGGCTCGACCGTCTGGTGGAGCCCTCGGAGCTGGCGGCCGCCGCTCGCGGACAGACACGGGCCCCGTCGCCCCCACCCGGGCGGGAGCGGAAGCAGCGGCTGGTGGACCGGCTGCGGAAGGGGCAGGAGCAGGCTCTGGAGGAGTTTCTGGACGCCTGGTTCAGTCCGGCCGTACAGGGGGAAGTGGCGCGCATCCGCCGCCGCCTGCGCCGGCCCGCCGCGCCTTCAGCTACTTCGCCAGGCGGCGATAGCGCCCCTGGTAGAAGATGAGCGGCTCGCCCTTCGACCGCCGCGCCTCCAGCACCTCGCCGATCAGGATGGTGTGGTCGCCGGCCTCGTGCGTCTGGACGAGGCGGCAGCCGAGGACCGCCAGCGAGCGGCGCAGACGGGGGACTTCCGACCCCTCCACCCGCTCGATGCCGTGGGAGCGGTCGGAGCCGGGAGAGGCGAAGTGATCGGACACCTCCTGCTGGTCCTCGGCCAGGACGTTGACGCCGAACTTGCCGCCGGCCAGAAACGCCTCCAGGCCGCTGAGGCGGTTGTCCAGGCAGACCAGGACCAGCATCGGCTCGAGCGAGAGGGAAGTGAACGCGTTGACCGTCACGCCGTAGACGCGTCCCTGGCCGTCTTCGGTGGTCACCACCGTCACCCCGGTAGCGAAAGCTCCCATGACGCGGCGAAACTCCCGCGGCGTTACACTCATGATTCCCCCGAATTCCTGAAGGGGCAATTTGTACCAGACGGGGTCGCGGAATGAAAATCGAAAAAATCGCCCCCCCCTCGCATGCATCCGTGTGAGTTTTCCGAGGTTCATTCGACTAACGAACCGGCGGGCGCAGTTCGCGGAGGCGGAGTTCTTCGCTTCCAGGCGCCGGCTTGGGGGTGAATCCTCTTCACATCAGATCCATGCAGGCGGCCTCGAGCCGCGAAACTCCGGCGGGAATCGTCCCGTGATCAGGTGTTTTTTTTCGAAGCGGGGGTTGAGGAGATGTTTTTCGTACAACGAAGGCTATGGGGCGGGTGCTCACGGCGTCGCTCGAGGCGCCCGATGTGGGTCGATTGGCCGAGCCTGGCCGCGCCGGCCAGGATTCCGGCGCTGTGGGCCGTCCTGGTCGGGGGACACGCCGCGTTTATGCTGGCCACGACGCCCTCCGGAGGCGGGACGGGACGGCCGGGAACAGACCGGCGGGACTCGCTGGAACTGGAGGTCCAGCTCGAGGAGATCCGCCGGGAAGCGGCCGCCGAGTCGGTCTGCTTGATGGCCTTCGGGCCCTCCCGCGCGCAGGTGCTGGGGACGGCCGGCGTTTCCGTGGCCGACCTGGACGCCCTGCGCCAGTGGAGGCCGCGCCTCCCGATCCTTCGGCACTGGCAGTGTGTGCGCCAGACGCAGCGGGACCTGACCCTGGTCCTGTGCCTGAAGAAGGGCGCTCTGGGGAGCGTGGAGAAGATGGCCAGCTCGTACCTGCTCCAATGGCTGGCGACCGTGGTGTACACCAGCCGGAATCCTCTCTGAACGGGATGCGACCAGTGCTACAATGGGCTTTGGGAGGTCCCCGGGAGAGAGAGAATCATCCATGCACGAGCACAGCTCCTCCCTGCGCGACGCCTTCGTCGAGGACCATCGTCATCTGACCCGCGGGTTGAACCGGCTGCTGAAGGCGCTGCGCGGCGGCGAGATGGGAGAAGCGAAGCGAATCGCCGCTGAGTTGGACCGCGTCGCCGGTCCCCATGTTCAGTTCGAAGAAGAAGTCCTCTACCCGGAGATCAGCCGCACCCGCGGAAGCGAGTTCACCGGCAAGCTGTACGACGAACACAGCCAGGCGCTGCGCGCCATCCGCACCCTGCTGAAAGCCAACGGCGAGAGCCTGCCCGAGGCAGCCCGGCGTCAGTTGATCGCCGATGCCCAGACGGGCCTGGATCACGCCGTCAGCTGCGGCACGCTGCTGAGCCACGTCACCACCCTCCCCGAGCCGCTGCAGGACAGGCTGCTGGGCCGCCTGCTCGAGCTGCGGCGCGAGGGCCGGCGCTGGAGCGAACTCTAATGACGGTGTGGCGCGGGTATCCCCGCGCCTGAGGGTACGGCCATCGGCATCACGGCCTGCAGGGCCGTGACACGGGTGAATGAGGGTCCATTCCTTTGTGTCGACTGTACGGATTCCGGGCGAATTTTCCGACCAAGGTCGAATGCACGCTGATTCACGCCCAGAACGCCCTCATGATCCAGAGCCGCGCCGACATGCGCGGGCTCTCGCACAGTGACGGCTGGGGGCTCGGGTACTACTGCAACGGGGAACCGGCCGTCGTCCGGCGCGCCCAGGCCGCCTTCCAGGACCTGCACTTTCCCTCCACGGTGGAGCGGGTCCACGCTCACACGGTGGTGGCGCACGTGCGCCGCGCGACCGTCGGCCAGCCTTCGCTGGAAAACACGCACCCCTTCCGGCACGGGCCCTGGATCTTCGCCCACAACGGGACGCTGACCGGCTTCGAGCAGCTGCGGGAAGGCCTCGAGCGGGAGGCGCTGCCGGACCTGCTGGAGCACCGCCGCGGCGCCACCGACAGCGAACTGGCCTTCTACTGGCTGCTCACGCGAATGGTGCGGGCGGGGATGTCCGCCGAGGCGCCCTGCCCCGACCTGGACCGGCTGGCCGAGCTGCTGGGGAAGGCGGTCGGGGAGCTGGCCGCGCGCTGCCGCGAAACGGAATCGGAGCGGACGGCCCGCCTGAACTTCCTGCTGACCGACGGCCGCGTGCTGCTGGTCACGCGCTGGAACAACAGCCTCTACTGGGTGGAGCGCCCCGGCGTGCACGACTGTGAGATCTGCGGCATTCCCCACATCCAAAAGGAGGGGGAAGGGGACTACCGGGCCGCGGTGATCGCCTCCGAACCGATCTC
The DNA here is from genome assembly GCA_041578395.1 of Acidobacteriota bacterium. Taxonomy (GTDB): domain Bacteria; phylum Acidobacteriota; class UBA6911; order RPQK01; family JANQFM01; genus JBFGHG01. The sequence goes on along the minus strand of JBFGHG010000053.1, from coordinate 2,117 downwards.
GCACGAGGAATGGCGCGAGGTCCCCGAGCGGTCCATCGTGGCGGTGACGGGGCGGGTCGAGGTTCGCCGCTTTCCCATCGCGATTCCGGTCTGATCCCCGGACTCTTCAGGCGTTCAGCTGCATTGTGCGGACGACGAGCAGGGTGGCGAACACCACCCAGAGGACGACGGCCGCCACCAGGGCCGCTGCCGTGCGGGAGACCGGCCGGAGGCGCCAGGCGACCCAGCCTGCGGCGGCCAGTGTGGCCAGGCTGCCGGCCAGCGCGATCTCCAGGCTGCTCAGCCCCCGCGTGTAGGCCGGATAGAGGGCGCAGAAGATCGCCAGCAGGAGAACGGATCGGGCGGCTCCGCCGCTGCCGGGACGGTTCGAGGAAGCAGCCAGCCAGCGGGCGGCCCCCATCAATCCGAACAGGACCATCCAGACGCTGCCGATGACGGCTCCCGGAGGGGCGAACCAGGGCTGCACGCGTGCCTGGTCGCCTCCCCACCCCAGCGCGAAGATCACCCCGTTGATCAGCAGCGCTCCCAGCACGAAGGCGGCCACGGTGGCGAAAAGTCCGGCCCGTTGCGGCGAGATCGGCCCATTGTGGTCCATGACGGCGGAATGGTAGCGCACGGCCTGGCGGTTGGCAAACAGTCGAACGATGGATAAACTATCCACATGAAACCTGTACAGGTAATGTTGGACGAGCGCTTGCTCGAGCAGCTGGACGCGCTCGAAGAAGCCCGCCTGGAGGGACGATCGGCGGTTCTGCGAAGGGCGGCGGCCGAATACCTGCGGCGTCACCGAAGGCGTGAGATCGCGCGTCGCTATCGCGCGGCGTATGAAGATGGGCAGGGGCTCGGAGAGGAATTCGAAGGTTGGGAGGAGCAGGGCGAATGGCCGCCCGGATAAACCGAGGGGACATCTGGCTCTACCGCTTCGATCGTCCCGACAAGAGCCGACCCGTGCTCGTCCTGACCCGCTCAGACGCCATCCGCTGGCTGCGGACGGTCATGGTCGCACCCATCACGTCCACGATCCGCGGGGGTCCAGCAGAGGTGGTCATTGGGGTGGAGCAAGGACTGAAGCATGATTCGGCCATCAATCTGGACCACGTTCAAACCGTTTCCAAGAAACTCCTGCGACGCCACGTGGGCAATGTCGGACCGGAGAGATTGGAGCGGGTCTGCGAAGCGCTGGCGATTGCGACGGGCTGCGATCGCAGCAGCTAATGCACCATGTCGCTGCCCGAACTGGAGGGCGCGGCCGGGACGATGGTGACCTCGAACAGGTAGGACCCGATCTCCTGCTCGTCGAAGCGCAGGCGGAGCCGGTAGACGCCGGCGGCGGGCAGCGGGAGTCCGACCAGCTGGATGTAGCCCTCCACCTTGCCGTGCGACCCCACCTTGACGCGGGTGGTGGCCAGTTCCCGGTTCTGGCCGTCCGGCTCCGAGAGGCTCAACTTCAGCTCGTGCTGGGAGTCCTGCGGGGCCGCCTCGGTGTAGAAGCGGAAGTAGACGAAGGCCCGGCCGTGGCGGATGGGCAGGCGCGTGGAGAAGATCCGGTCGAAGATCCCCTGCAGCTGAAACTTCCGGTCCGGCCCCACCACGATGAGGTCGCACAGCAGCACCGACTCGAGCCGAATCGCCATCGGCTCATAGTAGCAAGACGCGGTCGGTAAATCCCGCCGCCCAACCTTTCCGGCCCGGTCGCGTATGCTTGAAGAGAACACGGAGGGGAAGAGCGCATGCACGACTGGGGAAAGGACTTCGTTTTCGGAATCCGGCTGCTGGCGCGCCGGCCCGGCTTCACGCTGCTGGCGCTGCTGGCGCTGTCGGTCGGGGTGGGCGCCACCACCGCCATGTTCAGCGTCACCGACCAGGTGCTGTTTCAGCCTCTACCCTATCGGGACCCGGAGCGGCTGGTCATGATCTGGGCCAGCCAGCAGCCGCAGGGCCTGGACCGCGAACAGCTCTCTCCCGTGAACTTCCTGGACTACCGGCGGCTCGACTCGGTGTTCGAGGACGCCGCCGCCTGGTGGCGGCCCCAGATCAACCTCACCGACGCCCAGCTGGAGCCGGTGCGCGTCTCCACCATCGAAGTCAGCTCCAACTTCTTCGACGTGCTGGGGATC
>JBFGHG010000052.1:0-9803 GCA_041578395.1 Acidobacteriota bacterium | reverse complement strand
CACCGACGAGGCCAGGGAGGTGGGGTATAGTGAACCGGCGAGGGAGAGGCGCGCCAAGGGGGTGTGATCGATGCTGGAGCGTTTGTTCGGAAAAGAGCCCTCGGCCCTGATCGAGGCGGCCTACCGCGACATCGCGGAGATGCTGACTCATTCGGCCAAGATGCTGGACCTGGCGGCCGCGTCCCTGCTGGACAACGAGCCGCTGGACGTCGACCTGGACCGGATGGACGACACGGTGGACCAGAACGAGCGTCTGATTCGCCGCAGCATCCTGGAGCATTTGGCGGTCAACCCGCGCCAGGACCTGGTGGCCAGCCTCCTGTTGGCCAGCATCTGCCAGGACGCGGAGCGGATCGGCGACTTTGCGCGGGGGCTGGGCGAGCTGATCCCGCTGGCCCGATCCCCCCGCGAAGGGCCTTTCCGCGACGACCTGAAGCAGATTCTGTCGGAGCTGCGGCCCCTGTTCGAAGTGTGCGTGGAGGCTTTCCGGGAGGACGACCGCGAGAAGGCCAACCGCGTTATGAGCGAGCACTCCGGGTTCAAACAGCGCCTGGACGAGCTGACGCGCAAGGTCGCGGCCAGCAACCTGTCCGCCGACATGGCCGTGGTCTATTCGGGGGCCGCCCGGATTGTACGGCGCATCAGCGCCCACCTGAGCAATATCGCCTCCAGCGTGGTGCATCCCTATGACAAGATCCGCACCGGCGACGAGTCTCCCTGACCGGCACTCCGGCCGCGACAGCCGCCGGCCGTTTCCCCGCTACCGGCATCGCCCGGGCAGCACCCCCCACCCGGTGCGTCATCCGGAAGGCCATCTGTACGGGATGCCGGAAGCGGTACCCGAGCCGTTCGATCCGGCCGGCTGGTCGGACTGCAGGGAGTACCTGTACGGGGCCGATCTGTACAACCACGGCTACTACTGGGAGGCGCACGAAGCCTGGGAGGGTCTCTGGAAGACGACGGGCCGGACCGACGAGCCGGGCCGCTTCCTGCAGGGCCTGATCCAGGTCGCGGCGGCGGTGCTCAAGCGCCGGGTCGAGTGCCCGGCCGGAATGGTCAAGCTGGCCCGCAAGGGGATGCGTAAGTTGAGGTGGGTGGCCGCCACCCGTCCGGAATACGCGGGGCTGGCGCTCGAGGAGTTCCTCGATGAATTGGACGTGTTTTGGGAGGCGGCGGTGGAGCAGGAGTCGCTCGAGCCACCGCTGATCGTGTTGAAGGAAAGGACGGAGAGATGAAGAAGTTTGCGGTGCTGGGGTTGGGTGTGCTGTTGGCCGGTTGTTTCGGCAGCGAGCCCAAGGACGCCGAGGAGGCCCTCGAGGACAAAGGGGTCCTGGACGTGCTGCAGGAGGCCGGCGAGGACGAGTACGATCCGCCGGCCGACGGAAAGCTGACCCGCGACCAGGTCGCGATGTACCTGGAGGTCAAGAAGCGCGAGCGGGACCTGGCCAAGGTGGCGGCGGAGAAGCTGAAGGAGACGGGGCAGGAGCTGAAGGACGCCGAGGAGGAGGGTGCGAGCTTCTCGGCGGCGCTGAAGGGGCTTGGCGCCTTGCGCGACCTGACCAATTTCGTGACGGCCGACATCCGCGCGGCACAGGAGCTGGGCCACAACACGGCCGAATACAGCTGGGTCAAGCAGCAGGTGCTGGAGGCGGGTCTGGCGACCTGGTCGCAGAACGTCCGCCAGCAGACGGGCGCCAACCTCGAGACGGCCTTACAGCAGATGAAGGACGCCCGCGACAAGGCTCCCAACGAAGAGATGCGCAAGTTCTACGACCAGCAGATCGAGAACTACGAGAAGGTGATGGCCGAGCAGAAGCAGCAGGACGAGGAGGAGGACACCGAGGCCCTCCGCCACAACCAGGAGTTGCTGTCGGAGTTCGGGGGAGAGCTGAAGCTGCTGGAGGACGAGATCAAGAAGTACGGCCTGGCCGGCGCGTTCGGTCAGGAGGAAGGGAAGTAGGACCTTCGAGGGTCGGAGGTAGAAGGGGGGGTGGTGCCGAAGGGGGGAGTCGAACCCCCACGGGGATAAACCCCACTGCGCCCTGAACGCAGCGCGTCTGCCAGTTCCGCCACTTCGGCACGCAGGGGGAGTGTAGCAAACGGGGGGCGGGGGGTGCAATCTCAGGTCTCGTCTTCCCAAGGCGGCGAGCGGACCGAAAGGCCGGTGTCAGGCGATAGACTTCCATTGCATCGTGAGCCTCTTCTTCGTCTCGGCGCAATCCCGAAGGTACAGGTTGATCAGGGTCTGGTACGGCACCCCAACCTCTTCCGAGAGAGACTTGAAGTAGGCAATGGTGCTTTTGTCCAGACGGATGGTCACCTGCTGCTTCAAGCGGGTGGCGTAAGGGTTCTTCTTCGCCTTGGAAAAGTCATAGCTTTTTCTCATGTTCTCACCCTGCCTTGGTATTGATCATGCTCCGGTCGGCTGGCCTTACGCGCCGAGACGAGTCGGATCGTGTCGCCGTATTCCCGAACGCAGTGAACGACCACGAGGATTCGGAGCGCGTAGCTGATGCCGAGGAGCAGAAAGCGCCGCTCCTCCTCCGAGTGGTCTGGGTCGGCGATGAGCAACGCGTTGTCGTCCGAGAACACGGAGACGGCTTCCTCGAAGGAAACTCCGTGCTTTCGTTTGTTCGCCGCATTCTTGGCTTCGTCCCATTCGAACCGAAGATCGGCCACCTCACGATTATAATTACATTGTAGTTTGGAGGCAATCTCGGATACCGAAGCATACGGCGTTCCGCTTCGTGCCGCGCACCCAGGCCGACAGAAGGCCGGCTTCGCTGATGCCGGGATCGGTGACCGCACCCTGGTGCTGGTAGGTCCTTGCACGCCGAACAACCCGCCTTCCGGCCCACTGGTTCAGGTCGTGCCAGGTCAGACGCTCGGCATGATTCCGGATCGCCGGCCGCGTGCCTCTGTCTTCTCGTGGCCCCATCTCCTGGCGACGATCTCACTTCGAGGATTGCTCAGTTTCCTGCGGCTCGAACGCCGGCTCCGGAGAGCTCGCCCAGCAGGGCTGCGCGGCCCCAATTCCCTTTGACTTTGCGGGGCAGGCTGAGTAGTCTCGGTACAAGCGTCAGCGGCAATAAAGCCCAGACTCCTGCGAGTTTTCAAGGAGACCTTGCACCTTGGCTACGCCCGTATCGGTCGAAGGCTTGGCTCTCGTCTTCCGGGACCTCACGGAGGTCGTCGGGGACTACGCCATGGCCGCCGTCCGGACCCAGCAAATCCTGGACGAGGCGACCACCGAGGAGCTGGCCGGGCTGGGAAACCTCACCGAGTGGCCCGACGGTCTGCGTTCGCTGCAAGCTCCGCTGCTCCCCTCCCGCCTCGGCCTCAGCCATTTTTCGATCGAACTGCGTGCGGAGGCGGAGATCACGCGGGAGAGAGGCTTTTCCATCGGCATTCTGAACGCCGGCTTCGCCAAGCTCTCCAAGGTCCGCGCCGAGAACTTCAGCCGTTTCGAGGTGGAAGTGGAGGCGACTTGCCCACCAGAAAGGAACACGAGCAAATGAGCAAATTGAGCAAACTGGTTCAGGACCTCTCCGAACTTCCGAACATCATCGGGAATCTCGGGCTTTCCATCGCCGCGGCACAGCGGGCGTTCAACCTCGATTACATCGAGTCCATGGAGAGACTCGTGGCCATGGCCAAGGAACTCGTCGGACAGGACGCCGAGGGCGGTGCCAATGCCGATCTGAAGGACAGCCAGCTGAGCACGATCCTCCGGCAGATCTCACCTTCGCGGTACCAGTACACGGAGACCGAGCTGGAATTCCGCGCCGACCTGGCCCAGACGAAGCGGTCCAGCGTTTCGGCCGGCCTGGGAATCGGAGTGGGGGCGATCGCGGTCAACGCCTCGTTCACCAGCGCCTACGGCTACGACTACCGCGCGTCGGCCCGCGTCCGGACGGTGATTCACGCGCGGGACCCCGAGGGCGCAGCCTTCCAGCAACTGCTCGACCGGGCCAAGGATCTGGGCAAGCAGGCGCTGGAACTGCCGGCGACGTCCACGGTGGACAAGGAGGTGCTGGCCGCCAACGAGCGGATCTTCAAGCAGATCACCGGCAAGGAGCCGCCGGAGAAGGTGACCACGTCCACACCGGCTGAAGGGGACTGATCCGCGACCCCGCCTGCCCGGAGGCGTTCTTGGCCGGGGAAAAAGACGCCCGATCGATGCCGCTGCCGAGGGGGCCGGCCACTCGGGCGCCCCGCTTCGTTCCGTTGCTGACGTCAATCGTCACCGAAAGGCCGCAACACCATGCCCGACGCTGAGCGAAACTGGAAGAAGGAAGCCGACGAACTCAGGAAGAGACTCGTCGAAAACGTGATCAACCCCTTCAAGAAAAACCAGCAAAGTCACAGTCGACTTGGCTTCGAGAAGCTGCTCAACGACATCGAAACCGAAGTGGACGCCGCCCGCCGGACGCTCGAATCGCTCGAGCCGCTGGAAGAACCGGCACCGGCCGCCGAGTCGCGTCCCGTCCCGGGAGCCGAGCTGGAAGTCGCCGACCAGCAGCGAAGCAACATGACGGAGTTCTTCACCAGTGTCGCCAACTCCATGGTGGCGGCCCAGCAGCGGCTGGACGCGGCCTCGCAGCAGTACCTGGCTTCGGTGGCGTCCAAACCCGAGCTGATGCCGGCCCTGTTCCGGATTCCGCGCATCAAGGCCGACCTGAAGTTCGCCATCGAGCACGTCGACTCCAAGAAGATCAACGTGATCTTCTTCGGGAAGGAGCAGCGGGAACGGGTGCTCAACGAGCAGTCGGTCAGCTTCGAGATCGTGGCCGCGGCCCCGCCTCCCGAAGCCCCCGTCACCGAGGCCGCCTTGCTGCAGCTCAGCGTCGCCTACAATCCCGCCGTTCGAGATCAGGTCAAGGAAGTGGTCGAGAAGGAGGCCGGCCGAAGCACCGTCAAGCCGCTGGCCGACAACTGGGATCGGGCGCTGCTCGTGGAACTGGACTCGCCCGTGAACTTCGCGGCCCTGCTTTCCCTGGGCGATTCCGCCGCCGACGAGAAAGACCTGGGGATCTGGTACATCAGGCTCGCCCCGGCCCAGGCCGGCGCCTCGGCCGTGGATGTCGTCTACAGTTTCCTGCGGTCCCCCATGTCTTCCGAGACGACCGCTGGGCTGCGGGCCGCGTTGTCGGCCTTCGGCAAGAAACAGGCCCAGTATCTGAAGGAGCTGGCGGCCCTGTGAAGGCTGAGGCGGAACGGCTCCGGGAACTTCCGCGCCAGCTCACCCTGCTGGGGCGCGACGCGCAGGCGTTTCAGGGCCGGCTCCTGCAGCTTTCGTCAGCCGCGGCCCGCAAGCGGATCCTCCCGGCCTGCCTGTCCCTCTCCTCTCTCGATTTGAAGCTGAGGCTGTACCTGGCCCGGGACCGCGGCAAGATCGTCTTTTTCTTCTTCCGCAAGAAGAAAGGGACCGAGGTCCTGCTGGACACGGATCTGCAGGCCAGGGTCCGTCCGCGCATGCGGGAGAGGGCGCCCGAACGCCGGCCTCTCCGTTTTTCGGTGGTCCGTCCTCCCTTCATTCGACGGGCCCCCGAAGAGGTTCGGACCCTCGCTCTGGAAGCCACCGCTCTGGCCGAGCCGGTCGTGTTCGCCCTGGGACCGCGCCGTGAGGACCGTCTGGTGATCTCGAACTCGAGGGGGGCCGCCCGTGTCTTCTACCGGAGCGGGGGAGTGACCGAGCAGATCCGTCCCGACCGGGACGGGAACTGGCCGCTGGACCCGTTTCTGGCGCTGCTGGACGAAATCCGGCGCTGGATTCATCAGGGAATCGACAGCGGACAGCCGCTGCCGGTGCCCGCCATCCGCGTCGGGGAGCCCTCGGTCCAGGAGATCGTGGATGCGATGGTCGAGTGCTACACGACCCTGAAAGCAGCCTTCGAGCAGGAGGCACGCTCCCCCCTGTCGCTCGAACTGTCCGACTTCACCTCCCGCGTGATGCTGCGCGTCACACCGGAAGGGACCATCGCGGAAGACGAGTTCGATCCCTTCCAGCTCGTGTTCCTGATGCGCGAACTCCCCGGCGCCGAATCCGACGAATTGCGCGTGTCGGTGGGACCGCCGGACTTCCTGGTCTCCGGCGAGATGTTCACGGCGTTCCGCGAGGCTCTGGTGGGCAAGCAGCTGCCCACCTTGCGGGCGCACGTCGACTTCCGGCTCCGGAGGAAGGGGATCTTCGTGACCCTCAAGGAAATGACCGCCTTCGTCGAGTCGGCCTTCGCGGGGCGGCAGGTGAGCGTCTTTCGGGTCCAGCGGGGGAAGCTGGACACGGACATTCTGGTGCTGCGGGGACCCTTTCGAGGCGTGTCGACGGTGCTCGTCTTTTCGGCCCGCTTCGAGGTGGTCAAGACGCCGTCCAAACGGGAAGTCAGCCTGCGCAAAGACTTCCAGCTGCTGCACTTCGGACCGGGCGGCGAAGAGGCGCGGATCGGGCACGAGTTCGTGAAGTTTTTTTTCCGCCTGGCCGCGGCGCTGCAGACCTGGACTCAATTGACATGAAGCTCGTATTTTCGCGGATGCGGCCCCGCTGGGCCGCGGGTTTTCTCTCGCGGGTGAAGGCCGCCTTCCGTCGTCTGATCCGGAGAAGCGGCTCCCGGAAGCCCCACGGTCTGGCCAGGCTGCAGGGATGTCTCCGCTTGCCGCGGCGGCTGATCCTGTTTTACGACATCCCGGATCAATCTTCGCTCGCGCCCGAAGACCGGTTCGATCCGAGGGCGGTCTACTCGCACTGGAGGCGCGCCGCCGAGCAGGGCGCGGAGGTGGCGGCCCGGATCCGCCAGACGCAGCCCGGTGGCAGCGGCGTCTTCCAGCACGATCACCTGATCTACCTGGGAGCGGCCGGGAGGGGCCCCGGGGCGAGCCGCCGTCCCTGGGCTGTGCTACGATTGGGACGATGATCGAAAAGGTCGTGTTGGCGGCTCCCCGTGGCTTTTGCGCCGGTGTGGTGCGGGCCATCGACATCGTCAAGATCGCGCTGGACGTCTACCCCAAGCCGATCTACGTGCGCAAGGAAATCGTCCACAACCGTCACGTCGTGCAGGAACTGCGCGAGAAGGGCGCGGTCTTCGTCGACGGCCTCGAAGAAGTTCCCTCTGGCAAGACCGTGATCTTCAGCGCCCACGGCGTCTCCCCGCAGGTCCGGGAGGACGCTCTCGAGCGCGGCCTGAAGGTGATCGACGCCACCTGCCCGCTGGTCACCAAGGTCCACCTGGAAGCCGCCCGCTACGCCCAGCGCGGCTACACCATCGTGCTGATCGGCCACGCCGGCCACGACGAGGTGATCGGGACCATGGGCGTGGCGCGGGAGAGCATGGCGCTGGTCACCTGCGTTCAGGACGTGGCCACGCTGGAACTGGCCGACCCCGAGCGGGTCGCCTACCTGACGCAGACCACGCTCAGCCTGGAAGACACCCGCGAGATCATCGACGCGCTGCGCCGCAAATTCCCCGCCATCGAGGGCCCTCCCTCCGAGGACATCTGCTACGCCACTCAGAACCGGCAGATGGCGGTCCACGAGCTGGCTTGCCAGGCACAGCTGATCCTGGTCGTCGGGTCGCGCAACAGCAGCAACTCCAACCGTCTGGTGGAAGAGGCCGTCAAGGCGGGCGCGCGGTCCTACCTCATCGACGACGCCGGCTGCATCCAGCCGGAGTGGCTCGAGGACGTGCGCGTGCTGGGCGTCACCTCCGGCGCTTCGGCGCCCGATGTCCTGGTCGAGCAGGTGGTGGAGAAGTTCCGGAGCCAGGGAGCCGAAGTCGAGGAGCTGGTCACCCGGCGCGAAAACGTCCAGTTCGCGTTGCCCGACGAACTGAAAACCCAGGCTGGCGCCCGGGCCGCCGGCTAGAGCCGATTGCTTGCAACCCCCGCAGCGGCTACAATCGCACGGGTGAAGAAGCCTCCCCTCTACCCCACCTACCCCATCGGCACGCTGCGCGACCTGCTGCACGAGGCGGTCCCGCGCTACGGCGGCAAGGCGGCGCTGGTCAGCAAGCGGGACGGCCAGTACCAGCCCACGACCTACCGTCAGCTGGACGAACGCATCCGGGCGCTGGCCGCTTTTTTCGACGACCTCGGGCTGGACGCGGGAGACCGGGTGGCTGTGCTGGGCGAAAACCGCACCGAGTGGGCCATCGCCTATCTGGCGTCAGTCTGCTCCGGCCGCGTGGTGGTGCCCATCGACAAGGACCTCACCCCGCGCGAAATGCGCCACATCGTGGAGTATTCCGGCGCTGCCGTGCTGGTCTGCTCCGGGAGCTTCGTCCACGACTTCGACGGCCACGACCCCACGCCGTCGCTGCGCACGATCGTCTCCATGGAGGAGGAAGCGGGCGAAGCCGATCACTCCTTCCGGCAGGCGCTCGAGCAGGGGCGGAAGCTTCTCGAACAGGGGAAGGGAAGCCTCGACGAGAAGGAGGTCGGCCCCGACGACCTGGCCGCCATCATCTTCACGTCCGGCACGATGGGGAGTTCCAAGGGCGTGATGCTGACCCACGGGAACCTGGCCGCCAACATCGTCTCCACCTCGCAGATGGTCTCCATCAGCAACGACGACGTGGTGCTCTCCGTACTCCCGCTGCACCACACCTACGAGTGCACCTGCGGCTTTCTGACCGCGCTGTACCAGGGGGCCACCATCTACCACGCGGAGAACCTGCGGCGGATCGCCGAGAACCTGCAGGAAGCCCGCGCCACCGTGATGCTGGGCGTGCCGGTGCTGTTCGAGACCATCTACCGGCGGATCGAAAAGGGCATCCAGGAGAAGGGGGCGCGCAAGTTCCGGCTGGCCAAGGGGCTGGCGGCGGTGGTGCAGAAGGTCTCCGGGGTGGACTTGCGGCGGCGGCTCTTCAAGGCCCTGCACGAACGGTTCGGCGGCCGGCTGCGGCTGCTCATCTCGGGCGGGGCCGCCGTCAATCCCGATGTGTCGCGCGGTTTTCGGGGGCTGGGGATCACGTTCATCCAGGGCTACGGTATGACCGAAGCGTCCCCGCTGATCGCCGTCAACCGGGAAGGGTGCCTCAAGGACGACAGCGCCGGGCTGCCCATCCCGGGAGTGGAGGTGAAGTTCGTGGACGGCGAAATCGTGGTGCGCGGGCGCAACGTGACTCCCGGCTACTACCTGAATCCGGCCGCCACCGAGGAAGCCCTGCGCGACGGCTGGCTGTACACCGGCGACCTGGGCCACCTGGACCGCGACGGCTTCCTCTACGTGTCGGGCCGCAAGAAGTCCCTGATCGTGACCCCCAACGGGAAGAACGTCTATCCGGAAGAAGTGGAATCGGTCCTCAACGAAAGCCCCTTCATCCTCGAGTCGCTGGTCTGGGGAGGACCCGAGGCCGATCCCACCAAGGTCGAAGTCCAGGCGATCGTGGTGTGCGACACCGAAGCCTTCGACCGGGAGTTCGGAGCCAGCCGGTACGACTCGGCCGCCGTGGGCAAGCAAATCTCCGAGGAGGTGAAGGCGGCCAACCGCAAACTGGCCTCCTACAAGCGCGTGAAGCGCTTCACCCTGCGGGAGAACGAGTTCGAGAAGACGACCACGCGCAAGATCAAGCGCTACCTGTACACTGGAAAGCCGAAGCCGACCGCCGTCAAGTCGAGACCCGCTCGCCCGGAGAGTCGACCATGCAGCAGCGTCCCCAGCTCGAGACCGTTGCCAACCCTCACCCGGGGCGGGAGTACGAGGTCGAGATCAGCTGCCCCGAGTTCACCTGCGTCTGTCCCCGCACCGGGCAGCCCGACTTCGCGACCATCGAGATCCGCTACGTGCCCCAGGACCGGATCGTGGAGCT
>JBFGHG010000051.1:0-9820 GCA_041578395.1 Acidobacteriota bacterium | reverse complement strand
CTCTACGTCGGCAGCGGCGAGGGCTTGCAGCGGCCGGACCTCTCGGTGGGCGACGGGATGTTCAAGTCGACCGACGGGGGCAAGACCTGGGCGCATCTCGGATTGGCCGACGTCCAGCAGATCGGCGCCGTGGCCGTCCATCCCGGCGACCCGGAGGTGGTCTGGGTGGCCGCGCTGGGGCATCCTTACGGCCCCAACGAGCAACGGGGCGTCTTCAAGACGCAGGACGGGGGCGCCAGCTGGCGCAAGGTCCTCTACCTGGACGAGAACACCGGGGCGATCGCCGTGGTGCTGGACCCGTCGGACCCGGAGGTCGTCTACGCCGACCTGTGGGCGGCGCGGCAGGGACCCTGGGAGAACGCCGCCTGGGAGGGCCAGACCAGCGGGCTGTACAAGTCGGCGGACGGGGGCGAGAACTGGAGCCGGCTTTCCGGCGGGCTGCCGGGCGCCGAGCAGGGCCTGGGACGGATCGGGATCGGCATCGCCCCCAGCGATCCGAGCCGCCTCTACGCTACCGTGGACGCGCGCGAAGGCGGCGGGATCTACCGCTCCGACGACGCCGGCCGGAGCTGGGCGCTAATCTCCACCGACCGCCGGCTGTGGGGACGCGGCAGCGACTTCGCCGAGATCGACGTCCACCCGCGCGACCCGGACACGGTCTACGTGGGCAACATCGCCGCCTACCGGTCTACGGACGGGGGCCGCAGCTGGGAGTGCTTCAAGGGGGCGCCCGGAGGGGACGACTACCACGGCATCTGGATCAACCCGGAGGACCCCGACATCATCCTGATGGCGGCCGACCAGGGCGCCACCATCACGGTCAACGGCGGGCGCACCTGGAGCAGCTGGTACAACCAGCCGACCGCGCAGCTGTATCACGTCACCACCGACCGGCAGTTCCCCTACTACGTCTACGGCGGCCAGCAGGAGAGCGGGGCGGTGGCGGTGGCCAGTCGGGGGGACGGCGGCCAGATCACCTTCCGCGACTGGCACACGGTCAGAGTGGACGAGTACGCCTACGTGGCCCCCGACCCGCTCGACCCGAACATCGTCTACGGCGGCCGTGTCACCCGCTTCGACCGGCGTACGGGCCAGAGCCGCAACGTGGCCCCGGAGGCGCTGCGCTCCGGCCGCTACCGCATCCTGCGCACCATGCCGCTGGCCTTCTCGCCGGCCGACCCGCGGGCGCTGTATTTCGCCACCAACGTGCTGTTTCGGACCACCAGCGGCGGCCACCAGTGGGAGATCGTCAGTCCCGACCTGTCCCGCGAGCGGCCCGAGGTGCCCGAGAGCATCGGCGTCTTCCGCACCCCGGAGATGGCCGAGATGCCGCGCCGCGGCGTGATCTACGCGCTGGGGCTCTCGGCGCTGGACGCCGGCCTGATCTGGGCCGGCACCGACGACGGCCTCGTACACGTCACGCGCGACGGGGGTTCCAGCTGGAGCGAGGTGACCCCGCCCCAGCTGACCGCCTGGAGCAAGGTGGCGGGAATCGACGCCGGACACTTCGGCACGGACACCGCCTATCTCGCCGTCAACCGCATTCGCCTCGACGACATGCGCCCCCACCTGTACCGCACCCACGACGGCGGCCGCAGCTGGGCGCGGATCGTGGCGGGCCTGCCGGAGGACGGTCCCGTCAACGCGATCCGTGAAGACCCGGTGCGTCCCGGGCTGTTGTACGCCGGGACGGAGCGCAGCGTGTACGTCTCCTTCGACGACGGGGAGCATTGGCAGCCCCTGACGCTGAACCTGCCCGCCAGCTCGGTGCGCGACCTGGTGGTGCACGGCGACGACCTGGTGGTGGGAACCCATGGCCGGTCGATCTGGATTCTCGACAACCTCACGCCGCTGCGGCAGCTGGACGCGAACGCCGCCTCGGCCCGCGCCCACCTGTTCCAGCCGCAGACCGCGCTGCGCGTCCGCTGGAACACCTATTCGGACACGCCGCCGCCGCCCGAGGAGCCGGCCGGCCGCAACCCGCCCGACGGGGCGATGATCGACTACGTCCTGGGGGAGGCCGCCCAGGAGGTGACGCTGGAGGTCGTGGACGGGGAGGGCCGGGTGGTGCGGCGCTTTTCCAGCCGGGACGAGCCGGAGCGCCTCGATCCGGACCGGCTTCCCTACCCCACCTACTGGATCCGTCCCGCCCGGGTCCTGTCGGCCGAGCCGGGGATGCACCGCTTCGTCTGGGACCTGCACTACCCGCCGCCGCCGGGCGCGGAGCGCTCGCATCCGATTTCGGCCGTGGTTCGGGACACCCCCAGCGGCCCGCTGGGTCCCTGGGTGCAGCCGGGGCGGTACCGGGTGCGGCTGACCGTGGACGGCGCGTCGCAGGAACAGCCGCTGACGGTAGGGCTGGACCCGCGTGTCGAGATCGAGCCGGAGGCGCTCCAGCAGCAGTTCGAGTCGTCGATGCGCTGCTACGAGGGGTACCTGCGGGCGTACCGGCTGCGGCGGGAAGTCCAGTCGCTGCGCGGCCAGATCGCGGACCGGCTGGGGAACGCGGAGGGCCTGCTGCGGGAGGCTCTCGCGGCGCTCGACGCGGGCGCGGCCGGGGTCGAGGGAGAGGGCACGCCGGGCAATCCGGAGATCATGTACTCGAGCGTCTACGCGGCGCCGGAAGGCGGCGAGAGCCTGGCGGACCTGCAGGAGAAGTTCCTGCACCTGCTGGCGCTGCTGCAGAGCGCCGACGCCCGCCCCACCCGGCAGGCGGTGGCGGCGGTGGAGGCGCTGGAGGGGGAGTGGGACGCGCTTCAGCGTCGCTGGTCGTCGATCGCGGAGCGTGAGCTGGGCGCGGTGAACGAGCGGCTCGCCGCGGACGGACTCGAGTCGCTGAGGGTTCCGTGACACGGAGGAAGATTGCCATGCTGCGAGAGCGCCAGACCGAGCGGCTGCTCCTGCGCCAGTGGACCGGCCGGGACTTCGAGCCGCTTGCCGACTATTACGCCCGCGAGGAGACGGCCCGCTACGTCGGGGGCGTGTCGGACCGGGACCAGGCCTGGCGGCGGCTGGCCATGCTGATCGGCCACTGGGCGCTGCGGGGCTTCGGGTACTGGGCGCTCGAAGAGAAAGAGACGGGCCGGTTCGCCGGCTCGGTGGGACTGTGGCGTTCGGAAGGGTGGCCGGATCTGGAACTCGGATACTGGCTCGTCCCCGCCGCGCACGGCAAAGGCTACGCCACCGAAGCCGGGGCCGAGGCCCGGGACGCCGCGTTTGCAGAGTTGGGTGCGGAAACGCTGGTCAGCTACATCCACCCCGACAACGAACCCTCCAAACGGGTGGCGGAGCGGCTGGGGGCGCGGTTCGAGGAGGTCATCGAGCTGCTCACCCACGGCCCGCACTGCGTCTACCGCTATCCGCGACCTTAGTTCAGTTGGAGCGCTGCCTCGGTTGGCTGTGGTGGACCAGCCCACTCGAACTAGCCGATCGGAGGCATCCCTTGCCTCAGCTCAACCAAGACCGTCTCGATGACACGTACGATCGCCCTGGACTTCTTCGGATCGAGCGCATCGGGATGGGGTGAGGCGAATCGCTCGGAATCGTTGTCGAAGTACTGGCCGGAGGCCGACGCGAACTCCTCTGACAGCGCTGCGCGACAGAGGATGTCCGCGCCCTTTCGTACATCGCCGCCAGCCATTCCATAGGCCTGCCTCACCATCTTGGTACCCAGCAGGGATCCGGGATTGACTGCGACGACGACCGGTCCGCGATCCCCGATCTCGAGCGCCAGGTCGCGGGACCACATGGTCAGGGCCAGCTTGCTCTGCGCATAGGCCGCGCCGTCGGGCAGACTGACCTTGCCTGCCAGCGCCTTCGCGTCGACCGGCGCCTGAGCGGCCGAGGACAGGTTGACTACGCGCCCGGACCCATCGAGCAGCGGCAAGAGCCTCCGTGTCAGCAGGTAGGGAGCGATCGTATTGACCGCGAATCGCACATCGAGCCCGTCCTTCGTGAAGGGTTCGGCTGCCTGGTAGACGCCTGCATTGTTGATCAGCACATCGAGTCGATCGTGGTCACGAGCCACGGCCTCGGCCCGAGCCTCGACGGCGGCCACGAGAGAGAGATCCGCCACATAGCTCTGGATGCGCCCGCCTCCCGGCAGAGCGGAAAGGGCACGTTCCACCCCCTCCAGCTTGCGCCGGTCGCGACCGTGCAGCAGGACGTGATGGCCCGAGGTCAGCAGCATCCTGGCCGTTTCCAGCCCGATGCCGTCCGTGGAGCCGGTTATCAGAATCGTTCTTTGCATGGTGCGTCCCGCAAGTCCAAATCTCCTGCGACTGGTCGTCGAGCCACGTTCAGCCTCGCTGGCCGGCGGGTTGATGCGCCCTGTTTCGTTCCGATGAATGACGCAGGACTGGACTCAGGACCAGCCCTCGAGAACCAGCTTCCCGATCGCTTTTCCCGACTCGATCTGGGCGTGGGCTTTCCTGAGATTCGCCGCATCGATGCGGCCCACCACCTGGCCCGTCGTGGTGCGCAGCCCGCCCGAGTCGACGAGGCTCGACACCGCATTCAACAGGTGGTGCTGCTCGATCATGTCGGGGGTGCCGAACATGGAGCGCGTGTACATCAGCTCCCACGAGAAGGACGCGCTCTTGGCCATCAGCGGTCCGATGTCGACGGGTGCTGACGTCTCGACGATCGAGCAGATGTGCCCCTGGGGCGCCACCACCTCGGTCATCGTCTTCCAATGGCCATCCGTGTCGTTGAGGCAGAGCACATAGTCGACTTCGGCAAGGCCGATCGCCGCGAGCTGAGCCGGCATGTTTTCCCGGTGGTTGACCACGTGGTCCGCACCCAGCGCCAGGCACCACTTGCGCGACTCCTCCCGCGAGGCGGTGGCGGCAACCTCCAGGTCGGCGACCTGCTTGGCGATCTGGATCGCGATCGAACCGACGCCCCCGGCTCCACCGATCACGAGCAGCGACTTGCCCGATGACGCTCCGTCGCGAGAAACACCCATCCGATCGAACAAGGCCTCCCAGGCCGTGATGCTGGTGAGCGGGAGCGCGGCAGCCTCCGCGAAGCTCGAGCTCGTCGGCTTGTTGCCGACGATGCGCTCGTCGACGAGGTGGAATTCGCTGTTGGTGCCAGGGCGGGTGATGCTCCCGGCATAGAAGACCTCGTCACCGGGAGCGAAGAGCGTGACGTCCGGACCGACGGCTTCCACGACTCCCGCAGCATCCCAGCCCAGGATGCGCGGAGGATCCTCCACACCCTCCTTCGGCGCCCGGACCTTGGTGTCTACCGGATTGACCGAGACGGCCCGGACCGATACGAGGAGGTCGTGCGCGGCCGGCTTTGGCTTCGGAACCTCCAGGTCGAGGAGTGAGTTCGGGTCCGTGATGGGAAGGTATTTCCGGAGTCCGACAGCTTTCATTGTGCCCATGGGTCCTTTCTTGTTGCGCCCTATCGAGGATGGGCTGTTCGGGAAGGTAGAGTACGCCGATGCGTTGATCTTGACAAGTACGTACATTTTTGTAAGTAAGAGACAGCGTTGAACCCATGAGGGCCTCGAAATGGCGCGCAAGTACTGCTGGAAGACGGGTTGCGATGTGGAGGCGACGTTGAGTGTGATCGGCGGCCGCTGGAAGCCGGTCCTCGTCTGCCATCTCCTGGAGGGTCGCAAGCGCTTCGGTGAGCTCTGTCGCCTGACACCCAACGCAACCCAGCGCATGATCACGCTCCAGCTCCGCGAGCTGGAAGCCGACGGCGTCATCTCCCGGCACGTCTACGCCGAGGTGCCGCCCCGCGTCGAATACGAGGTCACGGAGTTCGGACGATCGCTCGAGAACATCCTCGTTCTCATGCAGGAGTGGGGCTGCGCCTTCAAGGCCCGTCGGTCCGCCGAGGAGGCAGAAGAGGTGCCAAGTCCCTGACCGGCACTATTCAGAAGCCTGTCGGCCGCGAGCGCGGCGAGACTTCGTGAATAGTGCCGGCTAAAGGGCGATGCCACCATGCCTTTATTGATGCGTCGGAGTGCCTCACCCGCAGCGGTCAGAGACAGGCCGCGCTGGTCGGCCAAGTGCTCCAGGGCCGTTGCTCTCCAGCAACTTGCGCTGGCAGGGCGAGCTCGTGACGCGCGCGTACCACAGACGGGTTGAGGCTCGAACGCGGCTTGCGTCCTTGGTAGCCCCAACGGGATTCGAACCCGTGTTTCCGGCGTGAGAGGCCGGCGTCCTAGTCCCCTAGACGATGGGGCCATGGGGGAGTAAACTCGAAATTGAACCAAACCGGCACGCTCCTTGTCAACCGCAGCAGCGGTGGCGGGGCGAGCGGCTCGGGCGGCCACGTTTAGGCATTGTCAGGTGTTTGACCCCTGTGCTAGACTCTCCCGAGAAATTCACCGAGCAGCGAGCAATGGTGACGAGTCGGCCCGATTCTTTCGCAGTAACGGATGCTGACACCTGCGTCCATTCGGGGGCGGCCTTCGGGGGTCGCCCGGCAAGCCTCCTCCAGCGGCTACACGAGTCGAACCTGCTCCTCGGCTGGGGCCCACTGCCGGAATCCCTTTCATGATTTATTTTCTCCTCGCCATCCTGGTACTTTCCATCCTGATGCTGCTGTTCTGGCTGTTTCAGCTGATGGTGGGGCTGGACCCGGCACAGCTCGAACGTGAACTGGACCAGACCGTCTCCTCCGACCAGGTGGAACGGATGCTGGAACAGCTCGACGAGCGGGGCCAGGAACCCCTGTCCCGGCAGGAAATCCGGGAGCGGATGCGCTGGATCTGGAAGGAAACCCGCATTTTCGCCCTGGGATCACGCAGCTTCCTGGCCAGCCTCTACCTGCTGGTCTTCGCCGCGCTCTGGGGCCTCGTCTGGCTCAAGACCCTGCTCAAACCCAACGCCGAGGACCTGCGCCTGCTGCTGGGCGGCGAACTCTTCATGCTCGTCCAGGTCCGCCACCGCGACGACGAGTAACCCCGTGGCACGGCCTTCCTGGCCGTGATTCGGTCTGCCGGGAATGGCGGGCGGGAGGCCCGCCCCACACTACGGCCGCTCCGGACGCAAGTGCCGGGCGAAGAAGCGGTAGATCTTCTGCCGCGATTCCCGCGCCGCCTTGGTGTCCAGCCGGTTGAAGACGTGCCCGCCGGGCGCGTCCTGGTAGATCTCGTACTCGAACCCGCTCTTCCCCTGCGCCTCCAGGGCCTGAATCAGCCGCTCCACCTCCAGGACGTTGACGTCCTCGTCGTTGGTGTTGGTGTGAATCAGCAGGGGCGTCCCCTGGTACTTGTGCGTGTTCCAGGAGGGCGAGCGGCGGCGGTACTCCTCGACGTCCTCGTAGGCGCTCTTGCCAATGTGGTAGGGGACCGAGTAGAGGTCCCGGTACCCCTGGGTCTTGTACCCCATGCGCGCGATCAGGTCGCTGACGGGGACGCCCGCGTAGGCCGCCGCGTAGGCGTCCGGGTGCTCGAAGACGTTCATCAGAGCGTGCAGCCCCCCGTGGCTCCACCCGATGATCCCCACCCGCTCCGCGTCCAAAAACGGGTAGTTCTCGAGCGCGAAGTTGCGGCTGGCAAAGGTGTCCTCGATCTCGAGCCCGCCGTAATCGATCGACTCGTACATCCGCCGGCCATAACCCGTCGAGCCCCGGTATTCGGGCGCAATCACCGTATAGCCCTGCGTCAGCAACTCCCGCAGCACATTGGTGTATCCCGACCCGAAGTTGCTGTGCACACCCCCGTGCGGAAACACCATCAACGGCTGCTTGCGGCTCCGATCCAGATCGCGGGGGACGAACACGTAGGCCGGAAACACCAGCGGATTCCCCGCCCCCTGCGCCGTGGGGTTGGGCTGATACCGCCGCGCGGGCCCGGTCAGGCGAACCAGTTCGACCTCCGCCACGTCGCCCAGCCGCTCGAGCAACATGAGGTCGTCCACCTGCCGCCCCAGCACGTCCAGCTCGTGCCGCAAAGTCCGAATATGCCCCCGCAACAACTCCTCCACCCGACTCCCTTCGTCCGAAGCCTCCTGCCCCCACAAAGCCCCCGTGAAAGGCACACACCAAACGAGCAGACCGCACGCCAAGAGCCTCATGCCAACCCCTTTGCAGCCAAATGTTTGAACATTGAAAATTGAAAATTGATGCTTACTTGAAAATTGACGGTTTGAGATTTGAGATTTGTCTTCACCCTCCCCCCCGCGCAAACACCTTCCCGACCATCTCCTGCGCTTCGTCCTGGATCCGACCGAGATGCTCCTCCCCCCGAAAGCTCTCCGCGTAGATCTTGTAGACGTCCTCGGTGCCGGAGGGCCGCGCCGCGAACCAGCCGCTGGCCGCCACTACCTTCAGCCCCCCGACGGCCTCCCCGTTGCCCGGCGCGTGAGTCAGCTTCTGCAGGATCGGCTCTCCCGCCAGCTGGTCCCCTTCCACCTGCTCGGGGGTCAGCGCCCCCAGGGCCTTCTTCTGATTGCGGTCGGCGGGGGCGTCGATGCGCTGGTAGACGGGGCTGCCGAACTCCTCCTCCAGCCTGCCGTAGTGCCGGCCCGGATCCTCCCCGGTGCGGGCCGTGATCTCGGCCGCCAGCAGGTCCATCACGAACCCGTCCTTGTCGGTGGTCCAGACGGTCCCGTCGCGGCGCAGCAGCGTGGCCCCGGCGCTCTCCTCGCCGGCGAATCCCAGGCCGCCGGACAGCAGACCGTCCACGAACCACTTGAAGCCCACCGGGACCTCGCACAACTCCCGCCCCAGCCGAGCCGCCACCCGGTCCAGCATGCTGCTCGAGACCAGCGTCTTGCCCACGGCGGCCTGCGGCGACCACCCCTCGCGGTTCTGAAAGAGGTAGTCGACGGCCACCGCCAGGTAGTGGTTCGGATTGAGCAGACCCGCCGTGGGGACCACGATGCCGTGGCGGTCGAAGTCCGAGTCGTTGCCGAAGGCGACGTCGTAGCGGTCTCCCAGTTCGATCAGCCCCGCCATGGCCGACGGCGAGGAGCAGTCCATCCGGATCTTGCCGTCCTTGTCCACCCGCATGAAGCGGAAGGTCGGGTCGATTTCGGGATTGACCACGGTCAGCTTGAGCCCGTACCGCTCGGCGATCGGCTCCCAGTAGGCCGCGCCGGCGCCCCCCATCGGGTCGGCCCCCAGGTTCAGCTCCGCGCCCCGGATCGCCTCCAGGTCGATCACCGAGCCGAGGTCGGCCACGTAGGCGGAGAGGTAGTCGTACTCGGCCGTGGTGTCCGCGCTCGAGGCCCGCGGATAGGAGACCCGCTGGACGTGGCTGTTCTCGCCCTCCAGCAGCTCGTTGGCCCGGGCTTCGATCCAGCGCGTCGTGGCCGTGTCGGCGGGTCCGCCATTGGGGGGGTTGTACTTGAAGCCGCCGTCCTCGGGGGGGTTGTGCGAGGGGGTGATGACGATTCCGTCGGCAAGCCCCGAGTCGCGGCCCCGGTTGTGGCAGAGGATGGCGTGCGAGACGACCGGGGTGGGCGTGTAGCCCAGGCCGGCCGCCACCCGCACCTCGACCCGATTGGCCGCCAGCACTTCCAGCGCGCTGATGTGGGCGGGCTCGGACAGCGCGTGCGTGTCCATGCCCAGAAAGAGCGGTCCGTCGGTCCCGTGCAGCTTGCGGAACTCGCAGATGGCCTGCGTGATGGCCAGGATGTGCATCTCGTTGAAGCTGGAGCGCAGCGACGATCCGCGGTGGCCGGAGGTGCCGAAGGCGACCCGTTGCTCGGGGTTGGACGGGTCGGGCAGCAGTGCGTAGTACGAGCTGACGAGCCGGGGGATGTTCTCGAGAATGGAGGCGGGAGCCGGTTGCCCCGCCAGAGAGTGAAGCGCCATCGTCGTTTTGTCCTTTCCGAAAAACGCGGGGGGG
>JBFGHG010000050.1:0-9851 GCA_041578395.1 Acidobacteriota bacterium | reverse complement strand
GGAGCGGCAGCGGCTGGTGGTCCGGGAGCTGGAGCGGAGGATAGAAGAACTCGCGGTGGTCTCCCCGGTCGACGGCCTGGTGGCGCGCGTGGACGCCAACGACAAGGACACCGTGCAACCCAACCAGCGGCTCTTCAGCGTGGTCGACCTCTCGGCGTTCGAAGTCGAAGTCCTGATCCCCGAGAACTTCGCCGACGAAATCGCGCCCGGCACCGAAGCCGCCATCCTGGCCGACGGACGCGACTACCAGGGGCGCGTGCGCTCGCTCTCCCCCGAGGTCGAAGCCAGTCAGGTGCGGGGCGTGGTGGCGTTCGTCGGAGAAGCGCCGTCCAGCCTCAAACAGAACCAGCGGGTCGACACCCGACTGCTGCTGTCCGCCCGGCGCGACGTCCTGAAGGCCCCGCGGGGGCCCTTCCTGGAGAGCTTCGGGGGGCGCCAGGCCTACGTCGTACGGGGGAGCGTGGCCGTGCTGGTGCCCATCCGGGTGGGCGCGGTGAGCGTCACCGAAGTGGAGATCGTGGAAGGTCTGGAAGAAGGGCAGCAGATCGTGCTTTCGGACCTGTCGCAGCTGCGCGGAGCGGAACGGATTCTGCTGCGCTGATCAGAGAGGAGTCAATCGGATGCTACGCATGCAGGGGGTGACGAAAGTCTATCGGGCCGACCGGGTGGAGACGGTGGCCCTCAACGAAATCACCCTGGAAGTCGAGCCGGGCGAGTTCGTGGCCGTGATGGGGCCCTCCGGCTGCGGCAAGACCACCTTCCTGAACGTGGCGGGCCTGCTGGACACCTTCGACCGGGGCGCCTACCACCTGGACGGCGAGGACGTCTCCAAGCTGGGCGACACCCGCATGTCCCGCATTCGCAACCAGAAGATCGGCTTCGTCTTCCAGAGCTTCAACCTGATCCCCGACCTCAACGTCTTCGACAACGTCGACGTGCCCCTGCGCTACCGCGGAATGAGTTCGCGCCAGCGCCAGGCGGTGATCCAAGAGGTGCTCAACATGGTGGGACTCTCGGCTCGCGCCCGCCACTACCCGTCCCAGCTCTCGGGCGGGCAGCAGCAGCGCGTCGCCATCGCCCGCGCGCTGTCGGGCAAACCCGGCCTGATCCTGGCCGACGAGCCCACCGGCAACCTCGACTCCCGCATGGCCGCCGAAATCATGCAGCTGCTCGAGAAAATCAACGAAGAGGGGACCACCATCGTGATGGTCACCCACGACCCGGCCCTGGCCGCGCGGGCCCGGCGGGAGATCCACCTGCTGGACGGACGCGTCGTCTACGGCCTGGACGCAAGGCGCTCCAGCGCGTCGGCGGCCGGGGCGGTGGCGCTGGTGGAGGAGACATGCTGAGCTATCAGATCCGCATGGCGCTGCAGAGCCTGCGCCGCAACCCGGTTCTGTCGCTGCTGATGATCGGGGCCATCGCGCTGGGGATCGGCGTCTCCTCGACCTTCGTCACCACCCACCACCTGCTCTCGATGAACCCGATTCCGCACAAGAGCGACCGCCTGTTCTACGTCCAGATGGACAACTGGGACCCCAACCGGCCCTGGAACGACGAGGACCCGACCGACATCCCCAACCAGCTCACCTACCGCGACACGAAGGCGCTGATGAAGTCGGAAATCCCCACCCATCAGGGGGGCAGCTTCAAGGCCTCTGTCTTCGTCTACCCCGACCCGGAGGTGGGCCGGCCCTACAAGGCGCTGGCGCGGATGTGCTTCGCCGATTTCTTCCGCCTCTTCGACGTCCCCTTCCGCTACGGATCGCCCTGGCCGGCCACGGCCGATCGGGGGCCCGAGCCGGTCGTGATCCTGAGCCACGAGACCAACCAGAAGCTCTTCGGCGGCGAGGACAGCGTGGGCCGCAGCGTGCAGATCGAGGAACGCTACTTCAAGGTCGCCGGAGTGCTGGAGCCGTGGCGGCCGCTGCCCAAGTTCTACGATCCGCACAACGGGTCGTTCGACGAAGGGGAGGACGTCTACCTTCCCTTCGAGTTCGTCCGGCCCATGCGGATGTACAGTGCCGGCAACACCTCCAACTGGTCCGACTTCGACTGGGACGACTTCGACGCTTACCTCGACTCGGAGGGGATCTGGATTCAGTACTGGGTGCAGCTGGACACCCGCGAGCAGCAGGAGGCCTACCGCGAGTACCTGACCGCCTACGTCGCCGAGCAGAACCAGCTGGGACGGATGCACCGGCAGGCCACCAAGCTGCTGCCCGTGATGGGGTGGCTGCGGGACATGGAGACCGTTCCCGAGGAAGCCACCAGCCTGCTGGTGATCTCGCTGCTGTTTCTGGTGGTCTGCTCGCTCAACCTGATCGGCATCCTGCTGGGCAAGTTCCTGGCCCGGGCGCCGGAAGTGAGCGTGCGGCGGGCCATGGGCGCCAGCAAGGTGTCGGTCTTCGTGCAGCACGTGGTGGAGTGCGAACTGGTGGGAGTCGTGGGAGGCCTGCTCGGAATCGAGCTGGCGGCCCTGGGACTGGAAGCGGTCAACCGCCTGTTCGCGGGCAACTTCCAGTTTCAACTCGGCGGCTACACGCTGGCCGCCGCGGTGGTCCTCTCGCTGATCGCCGGGCTGATCGCGGGCGTCTACCCGGCCTGGCGGATCTGCAGCATCCCTCCCGCCAGCTACCTGAAGGAGCAGTGACATGGAACTCGGCCCCATCTTCCGAACCCTGATCCGCAACCGGGTCCGCTTCGTCCTGATCGGCGCCGAGGTGGCGCTCACCCTGGCCATCGTCGTCAACAGCGTCAACATGATGCTGGAGCTGAAGGGGCAGATGGACCGCCCCACGGGAATCGACGAAGCCAACATCCTGATGGTGCGCAGCGAACCCTTCTCCGCCGATTTCCGCGAGGAGGAGTACCTGGACAACAGCCGGCGCGCCGACCTCGAGCTGCTGCGTTCGCTGACGGTGGTGCGGGCCGCCGAAGCGATCAGCAACATCCCGCTGAGCGGCTCGGGCAGCTCGTCCGGCTACAAGCCTCTGGGGGCCGAACGTCACACGTTGGGCACGGCGGTGTTCGACACCGGGGAGCAGGTGCTGGAGACGCTGGGAGTAGAGCTGGCGTCGGGCCGCAACTTCACGCCTTCCGATTTTCACGAAGCCGACTCCAAGAACGTGATCGTCACGCAGGCCTTCGCCGACGCGCTCTTCCCCGACGGCGACGCGCTGGGCAAGCTGATCCAGGGCCGCACGGCGGACAACCCGCACACCATCGTGGGCGTGGTCCGGCACATGCACGGCAGCTGGCCGATGTGGCGCCACGCCGAGCACGTCACCTTCTTTCCCGAGCCGCCGGGCAACTACAACCGGGGCGTCCGCTACCTGGTGCGGACCCAGCCGGGCCGCCGCGACCTGCTGATTCCGGAGATCGAGGAGCGGCTGCTGGCGTCCAACGGCGGGCGCAACGTGCGCATCGAGACCCTGGAGGAGATCAAGGCGGACACCTACCAGGCCAACGCGGCCGTGATCCGGATGCTGTCGGCCGTGATCCTGCTGCTGGTGTTCGTCACCACGCTGGGGATCGTGGGGATCACGTCTTTTTCGGTGACCGAACGGGTCCACTACATCGGCACCCGCCGGGCGCTGGGGGCGCGCAAGCTGGACATCGTACGCCTCTTTCTCACGGAGAACTGGATCATCACGACGGCGGGGGTCACCGCCGGACTGGTGCTGGCCTACGCGCTCAACTACGCCCTGGTCAACTTCGTGGACGGGACGCTGCTGGACTGGCGGATCGTGGCGGCGGGAGTCGGCGGGATGTGGCTGGCGGGCCAGCTGGCGGCGCTGGCCCCGGCGCTGCGGGGGGCGCGGATTCCCCCGGCGGTCGCCTCGCGCAGCGTCTGAGATTTGGCTATTCTGGGGCGGATGGCTGCTGAGAGAGACGGCAACACCGCGCGCCTGCTGATCTCCTGCCCGGACCGCCCCGGAATCGTCGCCGCGGTGTCTCAGTTCCTCTACAGCCACGGCTCCAACATCCTGGACGCCAGCCAGCACTCCACCGACCCCTCGGGGGGAACCTTCTTCATGCGCATGGTCTTTTACCTGGAAGGCCTGGACGTGACCCGCGCGCAGTTCGAGAAGGCCTTCGGCTCGGTGGTGGCCGAGCCCTTCGCCATGCAGTGGCGGATTTCCTACGCCGATCACGTCAAGCGCACCGCCATCCTGGTCTCGCGCTACGACCACTGCCTGCTGGAGCTGCTCTGGCGGCGGCGCAGCGGCGACCTGGACGCCGAGATCCCGCTGGTGGCGTCCAATCATCCCGACGCCGGCCCCCTGGTGGAGTCCTTCGGCATCCCCTTTCACCACCTGCCGGTGGAGCCGGACGGCAAGCAACGTCAGGAGCTGCTGCTGCTGGAACTGCTCGAGCGGGAGCAGCCGGACCTGATCGTGCTGGCCCGCTACATGCAGATCCTCTCGCCCGCCTTCGTGAGCCGGTATCCGGGGCAAATCATCAACATCCACCACTCCTTCCTGCCCTCCTTCGTGGGCGGCCGGCCCTACCACCAGGCGTACCAGCGGGGCGTGAAGATCATCGGGGCCACCGCGCACTACGTGACCGACGAGCTGGACCAGGGCCCCATCATCGAGCAGGACGTGCGGAGGGTCAGCCACCGCGAGTCGGTGCGCGACCTGGTGCGGGTCGGACGCGAGATCGAACGGATCGTGCTGGCCCGCGCCG
Source organism: Acidobacteriota bacterium (assembly GCA_041578395.1). Taxonomy (GTDB): domain Bacteria; phylum Acidobacteriota; class UBA6911; order RPQK01; family JANQFM01; genus JBFGHG01. Next base: position 5,159 of record JBFGHG010000050.1, on the reverse strand, counting down.
TGGAGGCGCACCTGCAAGACCGGGTGCTGATTCACGAGCACAAGACCATCGTCTTCGATTGACGCGCGGCTCTGCAGCGTGAAGAATCGCCGGAGAGGAGGTGCCCAGGTGTCCAGATTCAGATTGCCGGTGATGTTCGGTGTGGCCGTCCTGGCCGTGTCCTGGGGCTGGAGCCAGCCCCGTCCCATGTCGATCGTCGACTTGATCGAGGTCCCCTCGATCAGCGACGGCCGTCTTTCGCCCGACGGCAGCGAGGTCGTTTTCGAACTGGCGGAGGCGGACTGGAAACAGAACAAGCAGGTGCGGCACCTGTGGCGGGTCGGGATCGACGGCGAGGGGCTGGTGCAACTGACCAACGGAGAAAACGGAGAGCAGGATCCGCGCTGGTCCCCTGACGGCCGCTGGATCGCCTTCCGCGCCAAACGCGGGTCGGACGAGAACACGCAGATCTACCTGCTCCGCAACTCGGGAGGCGAGGCTTTGCGGCTCACCTCGCACGAGACCAGCGTCTCGAGCATCTCCTGGGCGCCGGACGGGGGCAGCCTCTACTTCCTGGCCTCCGACCCGGAGAGCCCCGAGAATAAGAAGCGCAAGAAGGTGAAGGACGACATCTTTCCCTTCGACGAGGATTACGAGCAGCGGCACCTGTGGCGCGTCCGGATCGAGGAGTCGGGCGGCGGCGTCCAGGGACGCGAGCAGCGCCTCTCCGAAGGGGACTACTCGATCATCGGCTACGACGTTTCACCGGACGGGTCGAGACTGGCGCTGCACCGCTCCATCAGTCCCCTGATCGACAACCGCGACGAAGGGGAGATCTGGGTGGCCGCGGCCGACGGGTCGGACGCGCGAAAGCTGACCAGCAACACGATCACCGAGTCGTCGGCCCAGCTCTCGCCGGACAACGGCGCGGTTCTCTTTCTGGCGCGCTCCAACGCGGAACTGGACACCTACTACAACAGCAACCTCTTCCTGGTGCCCGCCTCGGGAGGCGACGCCCGGGTCCCGTTTCCCGACTTCCCGTACGACATCCAGCGCGCCGCCTGGTCGCGGGACGGGTCGCGCATTTACGCCGGCGTCAACATGGGCATCCACTCCCAGCTGTTCGTCCTCGATCCGGCCAGCGGCGAGACCGAACAGCTCACCGAGGGTCGCCATGCGCTGGGCGGGTGGCACTATTCACCGGCGGCCGACCGCCACCTGGTCAGCCGCGGCCAGGCGGACAATCCCGGCGACCTGTGGACGCTTCCGGCCGCCGGCGGGGAGGAACTGAGCCGGGTGACGCGCGTTTTCGAGCACCTCGCCGAGCAGTTCCAGCTCCCCCGCCAGGAGGCGGTGCGCTGGAAGAGCAACGACGGCACGGAGGTGGAGGGGCTGCTGATCTACCCGGTCGGCTACCAGGAGGGACGGCGCTATCCGCTGATCGTCCAGACCCACGGCGGGCCCGCCGCTTCGGACAAGTACGGCTTCGGGGGCGGGAACAGCCGCTACAACCCGGTGCTGGCGGGCAAGGGCTACCTGATCCTGCGCCCCAACTACCGCGGCAGCACCGGCTACGGCAACGCCTTCCTGCGTGACATGGTGGGCAGCTACTTCCGCAACGCCCACCTGGACGTGATGAGCGGGGTGGATCACCTGATCGAGCGCGGGCTGGCCGACCCGGACCGGCTGATCAAGATGGGCTGGAGCGCCGGCGGCCACATGACCAACAAGATCATCACCTTCACGGACCGCTTCAAAGCCGCCTCCTCGGGGGCGGGAGCGGTCAACTGGGTCTCGATGTACGGCCAGAGCGACGTCCGGACCTACCGGACTCCCTGGTTCGGCGGCACGCCCTGGCAGAAGGACGCCCCCATCGCGACCTACTGGGAGAACTCGCCGCTGAAGGACATCTGGAAAGTGACCACTCCCACGCTGGTCCTGGTGGGAGGCAACGACGTGCGCGTCCCGCCGCCGCAGTCGGTGGAACTGCATCGGGCGCTGAAGGCCAACGGCGTCCCCACCAAGCTGTACATCGCCCCCCGGGAGCCGCACGGCTGGCGCGAACTGCGGCATCGGCTCTTCAAGATGAACGTGGAGCTGGACTGGTTCGCCCGCTACGCGCTGGGCGAGGAGTACGAGTGGGAATCGGCGCCGGAAGAGGCGAAAGAGGAAAAAGAGGCGGAACCGGTCCTGGCCGGGACCGGCTCCTGACCTGGCACGGGCATCCCTGCCCGTGATCGGACGAGAATCACGGCCTGGACGGGAATCACGGCCTGGAAGGCCGTGCCACTACTGCTGCCGCTCGTAGGTCAGTTCGCCCGAGACGAACATCTCGCCGTCGCCGCCCTGATCGTACATGTGCTGCGAGACACTCTCCCCGTCCAGCTCGTAGACCCACTTGAAGACCTTCGTCGAGCCGGACATCGGGTCGGCGTACTCTCCCTTGAAGGCGATCCGGCCGCCGTCGGCCTCTCCGTGGGCGGTCAGGGCCATGGTCGACATGGTGTCCATCCAGACCAGGACGTACTTCTGCTGGTAGTTGTCGTACCCGAAGAACCCCAGGCCCTCGAACCCGCTCGGCAGCATCTCGTCCGGCTCGGAGTGCACCTTCTGCATGAGGAAGCGATCCCCCAGCACCCAGTTCCCCTCCACCCTGGCGACCGACTCCTGCCAGGGCTGTTCGGCCGCCATGCGGAACTTGGTCTTCACGACGAACTTCCCCGCCAGCGGCTGCAGCCTGGCATGGTGATCGCCCGGCACGGCGTACTTCATCCACGCCGCCATCATTTCTTCCATCCCCTGGCCTCCTTCGGGTTCCTGTGCGGCCAGCGGCAGCAACAGCAACACGGCCACCCCGATCACTCCCACGTACTTCATTGGATTCACCTCCTCGTGCAGCGACAGTATCAGGAATCACAGACCGAAAGAAGTTGAACCTCGGCGAGGTCTCGAGTAGCATCGCGCCGAAAGGAGAGGGAGATGCCCAGATTCGTCATCGAACGCGAGATTCCGGGAGCCGGAAACCTGTCGCCGCAGGAGTTGCAGGGAATCTCGCAGAAGTCGTGCAGCGTCCTCAGGGAACTCGGCCCCGAGGTGCAGTGGGTGCACAGCTACGTGACCGACGACAAGGTGTACTGCGTGTACGTGGCGCCGGACGAGGAGGCGATCCGGCAGCACGCCGCCCAGGGCGGGTTCCCCGCCAACCGCATCTCGCGCGTCCGCAGCGTGATCGATCCCACCACGGCGGAAGGCTGAACGGAAACTCGTACGGTGTGACGGGAAGGCTTCGCTACAATATCCCGCAGGATGAGAGCGATGACCTGTACCGAGGCACGCGAGAGGCTCTCGGAAACGATCGACCAGGTTTGCAACGACCACGCCCCCGTAACGGTCACCAAGAGCCGTGGCAGGGCGGTGGTGATCATGTCTCTCGAGGACTACGAATCGCTACTGGCCACTTCCTACCTGTTGAGGAGCCCGCGCAACGCCACCAGGCTGTTCGAGTCGATCCGGAGTTTGAGATCTGCCGAGATCCGTTCGAGCGGACCAGGCAACCGGAACCCCTGAAGCACAGTCTGGCCGGGACGGTGAATCACCCCCTCAACAGCTCGAGCGTCACCGCCGCCACGCGCTCCGGCGTAATCCGCTGCATGCAGACGTTCAGGCGGCAGCTCTTCATGGCCGGGGTGTCGTAGCAGGGGGCGCAGGGGACCGGCTCGCGCACCACCACGACCGGCGAGCGCGAAGAAACGGGCCGGACCTGCTGCAGCTTGGCCGGGCCCCAGAGCACGACCAGTGGCGTCCCGACGGCCGCCGCCATGTGGGCGGGGCCGGAATCGACCGAGACGAAGACGCGCAGGCGCTCGATCAGCGCCGCCAGTTCGAGGACTCCCGTTCGGCCGGCCAGATTCCGGACCCTCTGCGGAGGCCCGGCCACGGCCCGCTCCACCCGGGCCACCGCCTCGATGTCTCCGGGCGAACCGGTCAGGACCAGGTCAGTGCCCTCGGACAGCAGCAGCGAAGCCAGCCGGGCAAAGTTGGCCAGGCTCCAGCCCTTCAGACGGTCGGTCTGCCCCTGCTTGCGCCGCCCGGGACCGTAGCCCACGTGCAGACCCGCCACGTCCGGGCCCAGCCCCTCGAGCAGCCGCTCCGCCGCCGCCGCGTGCCGGGCGTCGATGGGAAGCTCCATGTCCGGAGGCTCTTCGTCCCACCTGCCCAGCGCCGCCGCCAGGTTGTTGACGATGGCGTGCCGCTCGGCTCGAAAGGGCGTCTCGCGAAAGCCGCGCAGTTCGCGGACGCCCGCCGACTCCAGCAGCCGCCGGTAGCGGGGCGCGCTCTCCAGCAGCACCCCCAGCCGGTAACGGCGGCGGCGCAGCCGCAGGGAGAGCGCCAGCTTCTCGGGAGACAGCAACAGCGGCCAGTTGCGCCCGCGCAGTCCGAACACGTGTTCCACCGCGGGATGACCGCGAAGCAGCGGCGCGGCGCCGGCACTGGCCAGTACGTCGATGGCAAAGCCGGGGTACCACTTTCGCAACGCCGACAGGACCGGCGTCGCCATCAGGGTGTCCCCCAGGGCCCCGATCCGCGCGACCAGAATCCTCTCCGAGCTGCTGATCCTCTTACGCACCCGGCCCACTTGCACTGTCGTACCTCGCCGCGCGTGATTATACTGGCCCGCGCGCGAGAGGAGCACCGGTGGACGGCATGCTGGAAAGGTATCGCGAAGAGTTGAGCGAGGCGCTGGACCGCTTCGGCGGCCTGCCCTTGCTGGTGGCCGGCGACGTGATCCTGGACGAGTTCGTCTGGGGACGGGTGGACCGGATCTCGCCGGAGGCGCCGGTACCGGTGGTGGAAGTCTCCCGCGAGTCGGTCCACCTGGGTGGAGCCGCCAACGTGGCCGCCAATCTGGCCGCGCTGGGAGCCCGGGTGACGCTGCTGGGCGTCGTCGGAGCAGACGCGGCGCGCGAGCGGCTGGCGGCGGAGTTGGGCCGGCACGGGATCGAGCCGGCTGGACTGGTCACCGAGCCGGACCGGCGCACCAGCGTCAAGACCCGCATCATCGCCCATCATCAGCAGGTCTGCCGTACAGACCGGGAGACGCGCCGGGCACCCACCCCCGAGACAGCCTCCCGGCTTCTCGAGCGTTACCGGGATTCGCTGGCCGGCAGCCGGGGCGTGCT
>JBFGHG010000049.1:0-9924 GCA_041578395.1 Acidobacteriota bacterium | reverse complement strand
GGCAGCACACCACGCACGGGAGGACGGGATGAAGGTAGAGGAGCCCCCGCGGACGGAAGACAAGCCCAAGCAAAGCAAATGGCCTTCCTACACCATGGTGGAAGGCCGCATGAAGAAGATTTACTTCGAGTTCTACCGCGAGACCTACCGCAGGAGCCGGCTGGACCGGAAGACCAAGGAGCTGATCGCCATCGCGGCCTCGCTGGGCTACCAGTGCGAGGGGTGTCTGGAAGGTCATCTCAAGAAGGCGCTCGAGTACGGCGCGACCCGCGAAGAGATCAGCGAAGCGATCGCCATCACCATGGGCGTGGCCGCCGCCTCCGTCGTCGATCAGACCGACGTGGCCTCGGAGAAACTTCAATTGGTCCATTTCGAGTGAAAAGCGGGGGCACCCCCGGTGTGAGTCTGTAATAATTCGCGCCAGGAGGTGATCCCATGGCATCTCAGCTCTGCCTGGCCGTCGGCACCCACAAAGGCGGCTTTCTCTTTCGAAGCGATCCCGCGCACCGCGAATGGGACCTCGAGGGTCCGTTCTTCCGCGGCACCGACGTCAACCACCTGTACCTGGACACGCGAGCGGAACCCCGCCTGTACGCCTGCGTCAACAGCGCCTGGTTCGGCCCGGGGCTGCAGATGAGCGCTGACTGGGGGGAGAGCTGGAGCCAGCCGGACAACGAGGTGCGCTTCGAAGAAGGCTCCGACCGCAAGGTGGAGAAGATCTGGTGTGTCGCGCCCGGCCCGGGCGAGGCCCCCGACCTGCTGTACGCGGGAGTGGCGCCCGCCGCGCTGTTCCGGAGCCGGGACGGAGGCCGCAACTGGGCGGAGGTCGAGGCGCTGGCCGCTCACCCCACCCGCGACCGCTGGACGCCCGGCGCGGGCGGCCTGATGGTCCACAGCATCTGCCCCCACCCCTCGGACGTCGACCGGCTGCACGTGGGGATCTCGGCGGCGGGGACCTTCTCGAGCGAGGACGGCGGCGACAGCTGGGAGCCCCGCAACCAGGGGGTCCTGGCCGACTTCCAGCCGGAGAAGTACCCGGAGGTGGGGCAGTGCGTCCACCATTTGACGCTGCCCGGCGCGGCGCCCGAGCGGCTCTACCAGCAGAACCACTGCGGCGTCTACCGCAGCGACGACGAAGGCCGCAGCTGGAAAGACATCAGCGAGGGTCTCCCGTCGCGCTTCGGCTTCCCGCTGGTGGTTCACCCGCGCGACCCGGACACGATCTACGTGGTGCCCGAGGACGGCCCGGAGTTCCGCTGTCCGGTGGACGCGTCGTTCGCGGTCTACCGCAGCCGCGACCGGGGGGAGTCCTGGCAGAGGATGGAGAAGGGTCTGCCGCAGCGGCACGCCTACCTGCAGGTCTACCGTCAGGCCATGTGCACCGACGGCGCCGACCCGGCCGGGATCTACGTCGGGACCAGCACCGGCCAGATCTTCGCCAGCCGCGACGAAGGCGACAGCTGGCGGCTGCTGGCCGACAACCTGCCTCCCGTCTACTCGCTGGAGTGTGGGTAGTCGCGTGGCACGGGCAGCTTGCCCGTGATTCCGGAGAATCGCGGCCTGGCATGCCGCGCCACTTACTTTTCCCCGGCCGCCGGCATCTGCAGGCTGACCAGGGTCTGCCCCGCGGCCGGCGCCAGCTTGCGGTCGATGGTGAAGACCCGGATACTGCCCGCCGACTCGATCAGGAACAACGGAATCGCCGACTCTCCGTGGCGCTGGCGGAACTGCTCGATGCCGAATTCCTCGGTCAGCTTGGTTACCTTGACCACCGCCCCCTTCCCGAAACGCTCGTTGAGGTCCTCGAAGGTGTGTTTGGAGCCGAACAGCAGACGCCCCCTCAGGTGCGAGGCGGATTCCTCTTCGTCCTTCTCCTTGTGGACTCGGGGCGCCAGCTGGTAGACCTCCGCCCGGCCGAAGACCTCCACGAAGTGCAGGCAGGCCAGCGAGTTGGCCTCGTCGTTGGGGGTGAGCGCCAGGAGCCGGCCGATCCCGTCCAGCTCGATCTCGTCCAGCGCGTACTCGCTCAGCACGCTGCCGTAGTAGGTGGGCAGCCCCGCCATGCGGCTGGCGCGAACCTTTTCCCAGTTGGTATCGGCCACCCGGACCTCGAAGCCCTGGGCATGCAGGGCTTCGGCGATCTTGCGCGCCCAGAAGTGCCCGCCCATGATCAGGAAGCCCTGCGGGTGGCGCTGCGCCAGCCCCAGCCAGCGGGCCAGCGGCTTGGCGGTCAGGCCGTACAGGGCCACGGTGGCCACGATGATCAGGAAGGTGATGGGAACCAGACGTTCCGCGCCCTCGATTCCCGCCGAAACCAGCTTGAGCGAAAAGATCGAGGCCACCGCCGCGGCCACGATCCCGCGCGGGGCCATCCAGGAGAGGAAGATTTTTTCTTTCGTGTTCAGGGTCGTGCCCGCCGTCGAGAGAAAGACCGACAGCGGCCGCACCGCGACGATCAGCAGCAGCACGAAGGCCAGGCTCCCCAGGGTCAGGTCACGAAGCTCCGACAGCTCGAGCCGCGCCGACAGCAGGATGAACAAGCCCGAGATGAGCAGGACCCGCAGGTTTTCCTTGAACTCGATGATGTGCTTGACGGCCACCTTCTTCTGGTTGGCCAGCAGGATGCCCATCAGCGTGACCGTCAGCAGGCCCGACTCCTCCTGCGCCAGGTTGGACAGGGTGAACACGCCCACCACGATGGAGAGCGTCACGGGGTTCTGCAGGAAGTCGGGGATCCAGTGATAGCGCAGCAGGACGCCGATGATCAGGGCCCCGGCGGCTCCCAGCAGCACTCCCACGACCACCGTGAGCACGAAGCCCTCCACGGCGTGGCCGGTGGCGCTGCCCAGGCTCCCCGCCAGGAGGGCCTCGAAGACCAGTACGGAGAGCGTGGCCCCCACCGGGTCGATGATGATCCCTTCCCACTTGGCGACCGAACCCACCCGAGGCGTGGGACGCACGTGCCGCAGCAGCGGGATGACCACGGTCGGCCCGGTGACCACCAGGATCGCCCCCAGCAGGACCGACAGCCCCAGATCCAGACCGAGCAGGAAGTAGGCGCCCGCGGTGGCGGTGAACCAGGTGATCACCGCCCCCAGGAAGATCAGGTTGCGGACGGCCCGGCGCACCTCCCGCACTTCGTGCAGGCGCAGGCTCAACCCCCCTTCGAAGAGGATCAGCGCCACCGAAATCGACACCACGGGAAAGAGCAGGTCTCCCATCAGCTCGTTGACGTCCAGCAGATGGAAGACCGGTCCCGCCAGAAAACCGAAGGTGAGGAGCAGCAGAATGGAGGGCAGGTGCAGCCGCCAGGCCAGCCACTGGGCCGCCATCCCCAGCAGCAGCACGCACGCGATTCCCAGGATCAGGTGTTCGGTCACGGCGCCCCCTTCACAGCCAGTCCTTCCGTTTGAAGAAGATCAGCATACCCACGCCGATGATCCCCATCAGGAACAGCGCGAAGAAATACCCCCAGCGCACGTGCAGCTCGGGCATGTACTCGAAGTTCATCCCGTAGATGCCGGCGATGAAGGTCAGCGGGATGAAGATGCTGGCCATCACGGTGAGCACCTTCATCACTTCGTTCATCTTGTTGCTGGCGGCCGACAGGTAGAGGTCGACCAGGCCCGAGGACATCTCGCGGTAGGTCTCCACCACGTCGATGACCTGCACGGTGTGATCGTACACGTCGCGGACGAACAGCGAAGTGCCCTCCGCGAGCAGCTCCGAGTCGGTCCGCTCGAGCTTGCTCAGGACCTCCCGCAGGGGCCAGACCGACCGGCGCAGGCCGAGCATCTGCGTGCGGATGTGCTGGACCCGCTGGATCAGGGACGGCTTGGGGTCGGACACGAGCTGGTCGCTGGTGGCCTCGATCTCCTCCCCCAGTTTCTCGAGGACCAGGAAGTAGTGGTCCACGATGGCGTCGATCAGGGTGTAGGCCAGGTAGTCCGCCTGGCGCTTGCGGACCCGGCCCTTGCCGCTGCGGATCCGGCCGCGCACCTCCTCGAACACGTCGCCGTGACTCTCCTGAAACGAGAGCACGAAGCCCTGGCCGATGATCAGGCTGATCTGCTCGTCGCGAATCTGACGGTCGTACTCCAGCATGCGGAGGACGACGAAGATGTAGCTGTCGAAGTCCTCGAGCTTGGGGCGCTGATTGGTGTGCAGGATGTCCTCCATGGTCAGGGCGTGCAGCCCGTGGGCCTTGCCCAGCTCCTCCACCAGCTCCACCTCGTGCAGGCCGTCCAGGTTGATCCAGGTCACGCCCAGCCCCTGCCGGGCCTGGAGACACTCCGCGACGCTGTCGAAGTTCTTCTCGGCCAGCCGCTCGAGGTCGAACTCGATCATCTCCACGCGGGGCTTGTCCGCCTTGCGCTCACCGATGTGGACAAGGCTCCCCGGGGATGTCGCGATTTTCTTGGAAACTTTCGGACGAAGCATAATCGTCACCTCACGTCCATGTGCAGCTCCTTGCGGTGCTGATTCTCCTTGTAGAAACGGACCAGGACGGGCAGGTAGTCACGGGCGCTGGGGCAGACGATGCCGGTACCTTCCAGCGCGCGGGTGGTGTTGGTGCAGTCGTACTCCACGTGGTGGTTGATGTAGGCCATGGCCTGCCGGGGCAGTCCCACCAGCCGCCGCACCAGCGAATAACGCATCACCCGGTCCATGCCCTCGGGCGAGATCGTCCAGCGGGGAGCGCCGTAGCCCAGCTCGCGCGAGATGACCTCGAACAGTTCGCCGGTGGTGATCGGGTCGGGGTCCACGATCTGAAAGCACTTCCCTGCGCTGTCCTGCTGGCGGCTGATCTCGCCCGCGGCCGCCAGGACGTAGTCGATGGGCACGATGTTGATGCGGGCGTCCATCTTGCCGATCATGGGCAGCGGCAGCCCGCCCCAGCGGTCCAGGTACTTGATGGTGAAGTAGGGTCCGTCGAACTTGGTGGTGTCCCCCGTGCGCGAGTCGCCGGTGACGACGCCGAAGCGGTAGATGGTGGTGGGGACTTCGGTCATCTGCCCCCGCACCACCCATTCGGCCTCGTTCTTGGTCAGCTCGTAGAAGTTCTTGAAGTTCCCGGGCCGGGGCCGGGGCAGGTCGTCTTCCATGACCCGGCCGGTGAGGCTGCCCGAGACGTAGGCGGTGCTGACGTAGTGCAGCCGGTCGACGGCGGCCTCGCGGGCCAGCTCGACGACGTGGCGCGTCCCTTCGACGTTGACACGGCGAGCCAGGTCCAGCCCCACCTCCAGGCGGTAGATCGCCGCCATGTGCCACCACTGCGCCGGCCGGCGGCTCAGACGCTCGCGCGCGTCCTTGCCGATTCCCAGGCCCGGCCGGGTAATATCGCCCGCGACCACTTCGACCGGGTGACCGGCGAACAGCTCCCGCGCCAGCGGTTCGGCCTGCGCCCGAAAGCGCTCCTCCACCAGCAGCACCACCCGCTCGAAGTCCCCGTCGCGCACCAGGCGGGGAAGCAGGGTCCGGGCGATGAAACCGGGAAACCCGGTCGCGAACAGGTCCATAGGCGGATGATTCTACCTTGCCTTCGGGTTCCTGCCTGCCTCCCCGCAATCCAAAAAGTTGGATCGGAAGCGCCGGCGAACTCCAACGCTTTGAAACCCGCGACTGCAGGGCTTCCCCTGGGGGCGAGCGCAAGCGGCTACGAACAAAAGCTTTGCAGGATCGTGTCGGTTGCGGAACGACCCCAGGGAACGGAAGTTGCGGTCTAACGTGACTGCTGAGAGAAACAAGAGAGTTTCGGGCTTCCCGACGGTGGGGAAATTAAAGTCGGGCAGCCCACTTCCACAGTGTAAGGAGGTTTAGATGTACTCCGGCTTCGCTAGAAAGTCAAGCCCCAAACGTTTGCGATTCAGTAGCTTGGGGGCGATCGGACTGCTCGCGGCGCTCTTTTTGCTGGCGGTGACGCCCGCGGCCGCCCAGGGCGTGCGCGGGACCATCGCCGGAAAAGTCGCCGACGAGTCGGGCGGCATCCTGCCCGGCGCCACCGTGCAGCTGATCAGCCCGGCCCGCAACCAGGTGGTGCGTACGGTCGTCACCGACGACCAGGGCGCCTATCAATTCCTGGAGATCGAGCCGGAGGTCTACCAGCTGCTGGTGCAGCTGAGCAACTTCTCCGACACCCGCACCGAGAACGTCAAGGTGGAGCCCAACCGCAACCTGCGGCTGGACGTGACCCTGCGCGTGGCCGGCGGGACGGACACGGTGACGGTGACGGCCACCGAAGAGCTGGTGGACCGTGAAACCGCCACCCTGGGCACCACCGTCGAGAACCGCCGCGTGGAAGGCCTGCCGCTGGACGGCCGCAACGTCCTGAACCTGGCGCTTCTGCAGCCGGGCGTGGTCCCGGCCAACCAGCTGGCCGCCCAGACCTTCGGCGGCGGCCTGGGTATCCGGGTCAACGGCCAGCGCGGCGTCGAGAACAACATCACGCTGGACGGCTCCAACAACAACGAAGTGGCGGTGGGGGGCGCGGCCAGCGTGCTGCCGCGTCCGGACGCCATCCAGGAGTTCCGGCTGCTGACCTCCAACTTCGAGGCGGAGTTCGGGCGCAACACCGGCTCGGTGATCAACGTGGTCACCAAGGGAGGGACCAGCGAGTACCACGGCAACGCCCGCTTCTTCTGGCGGCCCACGACCCTGTCGGCGGCCCGCTACTTCGACAACGCGCTGGGCGAGCCGGACCAGGACCAGCGGCGGCGCTTCGAGCGCAAGGAGTTCGGCGGCAACATCGGCGGACCGGTGAAGATCCCGGGCCTCTACGACGGCAGCGAGAAGACCTTCTTCTTCGTCGACTACGAAGGCCGCCGGCAGCTGATCGGAGCCACCCAGACGGTGACCGGCCTCCCCTCGCAGGCGGAGCGCAGCGGCGACTTCTCCGGCCTGGGCGTGCAGCTGCTCGACCCGGCCACGGGCCAGCCCTTCCCGGGCAACCAGATTCCGGCCGAGCGCATCTCGCCGATCGCCCAGTTCTACCTGCCCTTCCTGCCGGGGCCCGACGCCAGCGGACAGGCGGTGGCCTCAGCCGACCAGATCACCGACACGGACCAGGTGACGGCGCGCTTCGACCACTTCCTCAACGACCGGCACACCCTGAGCTACTCCTTCAACCTGTTCGACTTCACCGACGACGACCCGTTTCCCTTCGGCGGCGGACAGGTGCCCGGCTTCGGGTCGCTGGATTTGTGGACATCGCAGAACCACGTGGTGCGCCACACCTGGGCGGTGAGCCCCAGCTTCGTGAACTCGCTGCTGGTGGGCTACACCCGCAACGACCAGCCGTCGGTGGCACCGCAGAACACCACCACGCCGCAGGAGATCGGCTTCTCCGGCAACTTCGTGGCCAACAGCACCTTCGCCGGCCCACCCTTCATTCGCCTCTTCGACCGCGGCCTGAGCTTCGGCAACTCGATTCAGGGGCCGCAGGCGCGGGTCACGGAGAACTTCCAGCTGCAGGACTCGGTCAGCTGGGGGCGGGGCGATCACCGCTTCAAGTTCGGCTTCGACGGGACTCACTACCGGCAGGACCAGACCTTCCTGTTCATCAACCAGGGCCTGTTCACCTACTCGGGCTTTTTCGGCGGCAACACCACCGGCGACGACTTCGCCGATTTCCTGATCGGCAACAGCCCGATCGCCGTCCAGGTGGGGGCCAACGGACTGCGCGACTACCGGCAGAACGCTGCGGCCTGGTTCTTCCAGGACACCTGGCGGCTGTCCGACGAGCTGACCCTGTCGCTGGGCATGCGCTGGGAGTACACCTCGCCGATCACGGACAAGTTCGACCGGGTGGCCTACTACCGGCCGGGCGCCATCTCGGAAATCCTGACCAGCGGACAGCTGCGGGACTTCGACACGGGCGCTCCGGTGGTGGTGCCGCCGGGCGGGCGCGCCCCCAGCGGTCTGGTGTACGTGGGCGATCCCGACCCGCTGCTGGGCGGCAGCGTCCCGCGCGGCGGGGTCAACAAGGACTGGAACAACTTCGCCCCGCGGATCGGCATCGCCTGGTCGCCCTCGGCGTCCGACGGCGTGCTGGGGACGTTGTTCGGGAACAACAAGACGGTGGTGCGGACCGGTTTCGGAGTCTTTTACGGCTCCATCATCGGCGACACCGCACTGCAGCAGCTCTCCGCCCCGGGATTCAACGGCACCAACGCCTTCTTCTTCCCGGGCAGCGGCACGCTGTCGGACCCGTTCGCGCCCGACCCCTTCCCGAACTACATGGGGGATTTCGGCCAGCTGCCCAACCCCTTCGAGGCGGACCAGTTCACGCTGAGCGCTCCGCTGTCGCTGTTTTCGCAGCCGATCGACCCGTTCATCCGGACGCCGTACACCTACCAGTACAACCTCACCGTCCAGCGCGGGTTCCTGAACGACTACGTGTTCAGCGCCAGCTACGTGGGCAACCGTAGTCTGAAGCAGTTCGCGCGCGAGCAGATCAACCCCTCGGTGGGGACCTTCATTCCGGTGCCCGACGGCCGGGTGATCCCGACCCCCACCGCCACCAACACCAACTCGCGACGCCTCAACGGAGACATCCTGACGGGGCTGAACCAGCTGGTGGCAGCCGGCAACTCCTGGTACAACGGCCTGCAGCTGCAGATGCAGAAGCGCTTCGGCCAGGGCCTGCTCTACCAGGTGTCCTACACCTTCTCCAAGTCGATCACCGAAGTCGACACGCAGCGCGGGACGCTGGACCTGCTGAGCCGCTCTTTCGGCCGCAGCCTCTCGTCCGATGACATTCCGCACCGCTTCGTGGCCAGCTGGATCTGGGAGCTGCCCTGGGGCCGCAACCTGCAGGGTCCGGCCGGAGCGTTCGGCAAGGGCTGGGGGTTTGGCGGTATCGCCACCTTCCAGTCGGGCACGCCGATCAGCGTGACCAACCCCTTCGACACGGTGGGGACGGGCGGAGGCATTCTGAGTTTCGCGGACATGGGTCCGGAGCCCTTCACCACGCTGGACCCGCGCGAGAACAACAACGCCGCCTTCAACTCGGGGGCCTTTCAGATCTTCGGCAATCCGGCGACGGGTTTCGACCTGGCCAGAGATTTCCGGAGGGGCACGTCGGGTCCCAACCAGTTCCGGGTCGACAACGGAGTGAACAACTTCGACCTGATCGTCACCAAGAAGACCCAGCTGTGGAACGAGGATTCCAACCTGGAGTTGCGCTTCGAGATGTTCAACGCCCTCAACCACGCGCAGTTCCTGGATGTCGACACCAACCTGGTAAACGACACCTTCGGAAACTTCACCTCCACGCGCGAGTCGCGGGTGATTCAGCTGGGAGCCCGGATCAACTTCTAACTTCCCACCTCGGAGGTGGCGCGGCCTTCCAGGCCGCGATTCTGAAATCACCGGCAGGAACGCCGGTGTCGAGACCGGGTCTGGAGAGTCGGCCTGGAGGGTCTGGGCCGACGGCGAACACCGCCTGCTGCGCTGCTGACACCCCTCCAGGCCCGGTTTTCCCTCCTTCCCCGGCCCGAATGCCACCGGTCGGGTGTAGATTCTGTCTGGAGACTAGTGATGTGGAGTGCCGAACAGATCGCAGAGCACATCTCGTCCGACCCCAACGTCTGCTTCGGAAAACCCGTGATTCGCGGGACGCGCATCTGCTGGGTCGGCGACCTGGGCTTTCGCGTGGCCCTGCCCCCCCGCGAGGATGGATCTTAGACCATAGAGTGTGTAGGCAGCAGGGTCGAAATGCCGGCGGGCGCCAGTTTTCGTCTGGCGACGCGGTAACCGCCGAGCCCTCGACGAACTTCGAGCAGCAAGACCCACACCGATTCCTGACGAACGGTCAGCATAGTCGGGTTCGGTCAACCCTTCTTTGCACCCACATGCGCTATCGTATACAGTATCGTCTTGTGGCGAGCCGTCATCGACACGAACGTGCTGGTATCGGCCTTGCGG